>JBFFWJ010000203.1:0-6401 GCA_041570315.1 Longimicrobiales bacterium
CAGCACCCGCCCGAGCTTCTTCCGGCCCTCGTCGAGGGCTGGAGGGAGGGCAACGACGTGGTCTACACGACGAAGGGCAGCACGCGTGCGATGTCGCTGCGCCGGCGCGTCTCGATGCGCATCGGGTACTCGATCCTGAGGTTCATGTCGGGACTCGACCTCAAGTTCGGTCAGTCGGACTTCCGTCTCCTCGACCGCGCGGTGCTGGACGCGCTGATCTCCATGCCGGAGCGCGACAAGTTCCTGCGCGGCCTGATCGACTGGGTCGGGTTCCGCCAGACCGGGCTCGAGTACGAGCCTCGCGAGCGCTTCGCCGGCACCAAGCAGTACACCTTCCGACAGTTCCTCCACCTGGTCACCACGGGGGTCTTCGCCTTCACGATCCTCCCGCTGCGCCTCTTCACCGCCTTCGGTGTCACGATCGCCCTCCTGTCCGTCCTCTACGGAGTCTTCGCCGCGGTCGCCGGCGCGGTCGCGCTCGCCACCGACAACCCCGCGCTCTCGCCGCCCGGATGGGCCACGCTGGCCTCCGCGATCACCCTTCTCGGGGGAATCCAGCTCATCGGGATCGGCCTTCTCGGAGAGTACGTGGGACGGGTCTACGATCAGACGAAGAGCCGGCCCACGTACGTGGTGGGCGCCTCGTCGGCCCGACGGGAGACGTGATTGTACGGGTCGGCCCGCGCGCGCTCCCTCGTCGTCAACGCCGACGACCTGGGGCTCCACGAGGACATCGACCGGGGCATCGAGTCGGCGCATCGGGAAGGCGTCGTGACCAGCACCTCGCTCTCGGCCGTCGGTGAGGCGTTCGAGGACGCGCTCCGGGTCTGCGAGCGGTGCCCGGAGCTCGACGTCGGAGTGCACCTCACCCTGGTGGGCGAGCGGCCGCTCACCGACCCCGCTCGTCTCGGAGGGCTGGCGGCGGCCGACGGCTGCTTCGTGGACGCCTATCCGACGCTCTTGGGGCGCGTCCTCTCGGGGCGCCTGTCCCGCGCGGGGGTGATGCGGGAGCTGGACGCCCAGGTCCGCAGGGTCCTCGACGCCGGCATTCGGCCTACGCACCTCGACAGCCATCAGCACGTCCATCTCCTCCCCGGGATCTGGCCGGTCGTGGTCGCGCTGGCCCGCAAGCACGGCATCGCATGGGTGCGCGTGCCGATCTTCACGCCGTTGGGCGCCGGCTCGCCGGGCGCGGCGGTGGTGGGGCTGCGGCTCGGCCTCAACCTGCTGCGGCGCGCCCGCCGCCCCACGCTGGGCGCCCTGCGGTCCGCCGACGTGACTCCGGCGCTCGGGCTGAGCGGCCACCTGACGGTGGAGGGCATCCTGGCGGGCCTGGAGACGGTGCCGCCGGGGGCGGTCGCGGAGCTCGTCGCGCATCCCGGCTTCACGACCGCCGCGCTCCGGGAGCGCTACGACTGGGGATACGACTGGAGCGGCGAGACCGCTGCCCTGACCGATGCGCGCCTTCCGGCCGCGCTCGACCGGGCAGGCTTCACCCTGCGGAGCTTCTCCGGGGCCGCGGCCTGACGTGGAAGAGCTCGCGTACGTCCAGACCCACGAGCTGGAGGAGCTCCACTGGTGGTTCGTCGGGATGCGCGAGGTCTACCGGCGGCAGATCGAGCCGTTGGGTCCCTCGGAGGGATGGCGCATCCTCGACGTGGGCTGCGGCACGGGCGGCAACCTCGGCCTGCTTCGCCGCTTCGGCCGTACCTGGGCGCTCGACCATTCGCGCGCCGCCGCGGCCTTCACCCGAAGCCGCGGGCACGGCCGCATCGCCGTCGCCTCGGCCACCGAGCTGCCCCATCCCGACGAGACCTTCGACCTCGTGACCGCGCTGGGGGTCATCGAGCACGTGCCGGACGACGCGCTCATGCTCCGCGAGATGCTGCGCGTCGCGCGCCCGGGGGGCCACCTGCTGCTGATGACGTCGGCTCATCCCTGGATGTGGAGCGAGCACGACGACAACGTCCACCACGTGAGGCGCTACCGCAGGCGCGAGCTGGCCGAGCGGGTGTCGAGCGCGGGCTGGACGATCGAGCAGCTCACGTACGCGAACAGCGCCCTCTTTCCCGCGATTGCCCTGGTGCGCGCGGTCCAGCGGCTCCTGCCCCGGCGCGCCCCGGGCGAAAGGCGCGGCATGACGGGCTTCGGCCTTCCCCCTGCCCCGTTGAATCGGGCGCTGGCTGGCGTGCTGGCGCTCGAGGGAGCGCTCATGCGGCGCTTCGATCTTCCCGTGGGCGTCGGCCTCGTGTGCCGTGCCCGGCGCGAGCCGTCCTCGCACGTCGGCGCGTCCCCGCTCCCGGATCGTTCTCCGTGAAGCGGCCGGCCCGGGACGTCGTGGGCCGCTTCCGGGCTCCGAGCCCGTCGCTGCGCGCGTACCTGCACGTGCGCTGGAGGGTCTGTCCCTTCGACCGCGTGCTCGAGCACGTCCCCGAGGACGGGCGCCTCCTCGACGTCGGCTGCGGGTCCGGGCTGTGGCTCACCTACCTGGCGCTCGAGCGGCCCCGCCTGCGCCTCGAGGGGGTCGATCCCGACGCGCGCAAGCTCGCGCTCGCGGCCACGTCCTCCCGGTCCGCGGACTTTGCCTTGCATCAGGGCGTCGTCTCCGACCTCGCCGGGCGGAACTACGACTGCGTCACGATCCTCGACGTGCTCTATCTGATGCCGGACGAGGAAAAGCGCGCCGTCCTGCGCGCGGCCTGCGACGCGCTCGCCCCCGGTGGAACGCTGCTGGTCAAGGAGCTCGACACTCGGCCGACGTGGAAGTTCGCTCCGGCCGCGCTGGAGGAGATCCTCGCCGTCCGCATCGTGGGCCTCACGCACGGTGACCGCCTGCACTTCCAGCCGGTGGAAGGGCTCGCGCGGGACGCGACACGCTGCGGGTTCGCGGAGGTGGACGTGACGAGGGTGGATCGCGGCTACCTCCACCCGCACGTGCTGGTGCGCGCGCGCAAGGGCGGCGCCCTCGACGAAGAACCGTAGTCCTCCTCCGATCCTCGGGTCCTCCGCGGCTCGAACGCTCGCACCCTTGGCACGAGCCGCCCGTGCCCCCAGACTTGCCGCGCGTTCCGCCGCCACGGCCTCGCCTGGCGGCCCACCACGACCCGCGCTCACCCGGCCGGAGTCACGCGAGTCGACTCCTTCCGGCGTATCACGAGGCTCTATGCGAGGCAGTCCATCTCTCCTCCTCGCGGCGATCGCCGCGCTGGCCACCGCGAACCCGACGAGCGCCCAGGAGGAGGCGCAGGCGCCGTCCGCCACCGCGACGGCGGTGAGGGAGTCTCCGGCCATCGACGGGCGTCTCGACGACGACGCCTGGGCGGCGGCCGAGACCCTCGACGGCTTCGTCCAGAGGGAGCCGGTGGAGGGCCGCCCCGTGTCCCAGCGGACCGAGGTCCGCGTGGTCTACGACGAGGAGGCGCTCTACGTGGGCGCCTGGCTCTTCGACGCCAACCCGTCGTCCGTGGTCGTGGGACAGACGCTGCGCGACGCGTCGCTCAACGAGGCCGACGCCTTCATGGTCGTGTTCGACACCTACCGCGACCGCCAGAACGGGTTCGCCTTCGCGACGACGCCCGCGGGGATCGAGTACGACGGCCAGTTCACGAACGAGGGGCAAGGGAGCGGCGGCGGCGGCCGCGGCGGACTCGGCCGGCAGCAGGCAGGGTCGGGGGGCGGGTTCAACCTCAACTGGGACGGAAGCTGGGAGGTGGCCACCTCGACCGACGGCGAGGGTTGGTACGCCGAGATGCGCATCCCCTTCGCGACGCTCCGCTACGGCGAGGGCGGGGCGCAGACGTGGGGGCTGAACTTCGAGCGCAGGATCCGACGCAACAACGAACAGTCCGTGTGGGCTCCCATCCCCCGGCAGTTCGACCTCTACCGCGTGTCGCTGGCCGGCTCGCTCGACCTCGAGGCGCCGACCAAGCGGATCGTGACCGTGAGCCCGTACGCGCTGGGCGACGTCTTCAAGGACTACACGGTGCTCTCGCCCGAGGCCGACTTCGGCCAGAAGGTCGGCGGCGACGCCAAGATCGGCCTGAACCAGAGCCTGACGCTGGACCTCACCGTGAACACGGACTTCGCGCAGGCGGAAGTCGACGACCAACAGGTGAACCTCACCCGCTTCTCCCTCTTCTTTCCCGAGAAGCGCGCCTTCTTCCTGGAGAACGCCGGCACCTTCTCCGTGGGAGCGGGCCGGTCGGCCGAGCTCTTCTTCAGCCGGCGCATCGGCCTGTCCGCGGGACGCGAGGTCCCCATTCGCGCGGGCGCCCGGATGACCGGGCGGATCGGGGACGTGCAGCTCGGCGTGCTGAACATCCAGACCGACGATCTCGCCGTCCTCGACGCGACGACCGGCCTCGTCGATCAGGTGGCGCCCGACAACAACTTCGGCGTCGTGCGGGCCTTTCGGGAGTTCGGCAACCGCACCCGCCTCGGGGGCATCTTCGTCTCCCGGCTCAACACCGGCTCGACGGACGACTACAACCTCACGTACGGGATGGACGGGCGTCTGGGGATCGGCCAGAACCTCACCTTCGACGGGTGGGCGAGCCTCACCACGACGCCCGGGCTCGACTCCGGCGGGTTCAACGACGGGGAGTACGGGTTCGCGGGAGGCGGCGAGTACGTGACGCGCCTCTGGGAGCTCTCCGCGGGGTACCGCCAGATCGGCAGCGAGTTCAATCCGGAGGTCGGCTTCGTGAACCGCCGGGCCTACCGGCACGTCAACGCGCGCGCGCTCTACCACCTGCGAACCGAGAGCGTGTCGTGGTTCCGGGAGTTCCGGCCGCACATCTCGTGGACGCAGTTCTGGTCGCTGGGCGGCTTCAGCGAGACCTACCAGGTCCACATCGACAACCACTTCGCCTTCGAGAACGGGGCTTTCTTCCAGCTGCCCGGGCTCAACCTCACGGGCGAGGGCCTGCAGGAGCCCTTCGAGATCCGCGAGGGCATCGTCGTTCCGGCGGGCAGCTACGACAACGTCGAGATGCAGTTCCGGGCCAACACGGACCGCAGCGCGCCCCTGTCGTTCTCGGGAGGCTGGACGTGGGGCGGCTTCCTGACCGGGACCCAGTTCTCGCCGAACGCCTCGGTCACGTACCGCTATCGCGACCGCTTCTCGATCTCGGCGCGCGCCGACTACTTCGACGTGGAGCTCGAGGAGGGCGACTTCACGACCGCGATCCTCGGCTTCAACGGATCGTACGCCTTCACGCCGCGCCTGTACCTGCAGGCGAACGTGCAGTACAACGACGACAGCGAGGACGTGAGCACCAACCTGCGCCTCGGGTGGCTGGACACCGCCGGCACCGGCCTCTTCATCGTCTACAACGACTCGGCCCACCTCGGGCGCTTCCTGACCACCGGGGTCCCGGCCGGCCCGCTCCAGCGCCAACTCGTCATCAAGTACACGAAGCTGTTCGACCTCACGCGATGACCGCGACGTCCGCCCCGCGGTGGCCGCGGTGAGCAAGGACCCGCACTTCTCGGGGCTGGAGCGCATGTATCTGGCCGCGCCGGTCAACGAGTTCTACCGCCCGACGATCGAGGTCGGGGAGGGGCGGGCGACGGTCGAGGTCGAAGTGGGCCCGCGCTTCTTCCACGCCGCCGGGGCCGTGCACGGCTCGGTCTACTTCAAGATGCTCGACGACGCGGCCTTCTTCGCCGCCAACTCCCTGGAGCGTGAGAGCTTCGTGCTCACCACCTCCTTCACCACGTACCTGACCCGGCCGGTCTCCTCCGGCTCGATACGCTCGGAGGGAAGGGTCGTCGACCGGACGCGCTCGCAGTTCCTCGCCGAGGCCGTCGCCTACGACGGCGAGGGGCGGGAGATCGGCCGCGGCTCGGGCGTGTTCGTCCGAAGCGCCGTGCCGCTCGCCCAGCGCCCCGGCTACTCGACGCCCCTCGCCGAGACCGGCCCGTGAACCGACTGGAAGGCAAGCGGGTGCTCGTCACCGGGGCCTCGGCGGGAATCGGGGAGGCCTGCGCGCGCCGCTTCGCGGCCCGGGGCGCTCATCTGCTGATCTCCGCGCGACGCCTCGCACGGGTGGAGGCGCTGGCCGAGGAGCTCACGAGCGCGCACGGGGTCGACGCGCGCGCCGATGCGCTCGACGTCACGGACCGCGACGCCGTCACCGCGTACGTGGACTCGCTCGCCTCCCATGGCCTCACGCGCAATATGCACTATGCCACCCTACTCCAGATCGTCCTCGTCTAACTGAACAACGGTTCTTCCTTTGTAAGTACCGCAACCTGAACAGAGTGTGTGCGGTAGTTTCGGTTCACCACATTCGGAACAGGTGCTGTTTGTAGGCCCGGTCAAAGCATCATGGGAACGACGCTTTCTGGTTCTTGAATGGGATTGTCTTCTCTTGGGTAAAGCCATTTTTTCCTCCATA
>JBFFWJ010000204.1:0-6381 GCA_041570315.1 Longimicrobiales bacterium
CGGAACATCTCCTGGATGCGGAACCAGGACACGACCTCGGCTCGGGTGAAGACGACGCCCAGCGCGACCCCCATGAGGAGGTACGGCCAGAGACTCTCCTTGCGCCGCAGGCCCGGCTCGGCGGCAGCCGGCTCGCGTGCGACGTGCGGGTCGGGGCTCGTCGTGCTCATCAGGACGACCCTCCGAGGATCAGCGGAAGAAGGAGGTGCGTCGAGATCAGCCCGCCGACGAAGAAGCCGATCACGGCGACGAGCGACGCGAGCTTGAGGTTGGCGAGGCCGGAGATCGCGTGGCCCGAGGTGCACCCGTTCGCGTAGCGCGCGCCGAACCCGACCAGGAAGCCCCCGACGAGGATCAGCGCCGCGCCCGGAACGCTCGCGAGGCTGCTCCAAGCGAAGATCTCACCCGGGACCAGCCCCGAGAAGTCGGTGATCCCCAGGGCGGTCAGGTCCGCCCGCGTGGCCTCGGAGATCGCCACGTCGGGAGAGCCGAGCGATCCGGCGATCAGCCCACCGATCGCCAGGCCGGTGACCATCGCCAGGCGCCACGCTCCCGTCTTGCGCCACTCGTAGCGGAGGTACTCCGGCCCCCTGGGGGCGGTCGCGGCGCACAGGTCGCGCAGGGTGGAGGAGATGCCCCACTTACGGCCGGCGTACAGGTACACGATCGGGACCGTGAGGCCGATCAGGGGCCCGGCGACGTACCAGGGCCAGGGTTCGGAGAGAAAGGACATGGCTGCTCTTCGCTTCGACTCGTTGATGTGTGGGACGCTTGCGGGGGCCGGCCCGGAGGGCTGGGGTCTACGGACTGGACGAGAGGAGCGCCACCTGCTCCTCGGCCTCTTCCTCGAGACGGGTGCACATGATCTCGCACAGCGCTTCGACCGTCGGATCGGCGATCGTGTAGTGCGCGTACAGCCCTTCCTTGCGGCGGTCGACGAAACCGGTCGTGCGCAGGAGCCGCAGGTGCTTGGACAGGTTCGCCTGGTTGAGCCCGGTCGCCTCCGCCAGCTCGGTCACCGTGCGCTCGCCTCGCGTCAGCTCGTTCAGGATCCTGAGACGCGCCGGCTCGGCGAGCACGCGAAAACGTCCGGCGATCAGATCCAGAACCACGGGTGACAGCTGTCCCGCCATGAGCATCTCGGAGAAGGGGCTACAGAACTGCATGAGCACATGGTAATATAGTGGCGCTTCGCGCGCAACCCGGCTTCCGCCCGGTCCGCAGCGCTTCCTGCCTCTCCGTTTCGTCTCCTACGCCTCCCCGTCTCCCCCGAGGGTGGCGGCCCAATCGGGTACGACGGAGGTGTCGATGTCGAAGACGACCGTGCCCACGGTGACCACCACGGTGGCGATCACGAGCACGCCGATGAGGTTGAGCACGAGGCCGATCCTGGCCATCTCCCCGATCGAGAGCCGACCGCTCCCGAACACGATCGCGTTGGGCGGGGTCGCCACCGGCATCATGAAGGCGCACGAGGCGGAGAGCGCCGCGGGAACCATGAGGATGAGCGGGTGCGTCTGCGTGGACACGGCCACGGCGGCGAGGATCGGCAGGATCATCTCCGTGGTGGCCGTGTTGCTCGTCAGCTCGGTCAGGAAGGTGAGCGAGAGGCACACGAGGGCGACCGTGACGAAGGTCGGGAGCGCCGAGAGGGCTTCGAAGCGGCTGCCGATGATCTGCGCGAGCCCGGTCTGCTGAAAGCCGGCCGCCAGCGCGAACCCGCCCCCGAAGAGCAGGACGATGTCCCACGGAAGCCTCGGGATCACGTCGGCGCCCATCACGCGAGCCGCGCCCCGCTCCCGATCCCTGGTCGGGATGAAGAAGAGGAGCGAGGCCATCGCGATCGCCACGGTGCCGTCGTCGATCAGCTCGGGAAAGGGAAGGAGGCGCGACCAACCCGGGATCGTCACGAGCCCCAGTTGCAGATCGACGCGGAAGACCCACAGCAGCGCGGTGGCCACGAAGACGGTCAGCACGGCGCGCTCCTCGAAGGAGACCGGGCCGAGCCGGCCGCGCTCGCTCGCGATCACCTCGGGGTCGATCACGATCTCCTCCGAGGGTGCGTAGAAGACGCGCGTGATCAGGAGCCAGGCCACGGCCAGCATCGCGGCGCCGATCGGCAGCCCCAGCACCATCCACTGTCCGAAGGCGATCGGCGGCGCGTCCGGGAAGAGGATCTGGAAGATGCGCACGAGCGACAGGTTGGGCGGCGTGCCGACGAGCGTGGTGAGCCCGCCCACCGAGCACCCGTAGGCGATCCCGAGCATCAGTCCCACGCTGAACCCGTGCGCCGCCGCCGGGTCGAGCTCCTCCTCGATCTTCAGGATGATCGCGAGGCCGATGGGCACCATCATCACCGCCGTGGCGGTGTTGGAGATCCACATGGACAGGAAGGCGGCCGCGATCATGAAGCCGAGGACGATGCGCGCCGGCCCCCCTCCGACCCAGGCGATGATGTCGAGCGCGATCCGGCGGTGCAGATCCCACTTCTCCATGGTGAGCGCGATCATGAAGCCCCCGATGAACAGGACGATCGTGCTGTTGAAGTAGATCGGAGCGGTCTCGCCCCCCTCCATGATCCCGAGCAGGGGAAAGAGGATCAGGGGCAGGAGGGCCGTGGCGAAGAGCGGGATCGCGTCGCTCACCCACCAGGTCGCCATGAGCAGCGCGACCGCGGTGAGCCGGCTGGCCGCCGGGTTGGCCGGATCGATCGGAACCAGGAGGAAGAGCAGGAAGAGGGCGAGGCCGAGGCCCAGCCCGATCGCTCGTCCCGGTCCGCCTGGATTGCGCGCGACCGCCATGGTCCCCTAGGAAACCCCTGCGCGGATCCGGCGCGCCTCGTTGCGCGGGTCAGGCCGCCGCAATGCACCGCCCTGCCGGAGCTCGCCGGACGTGTGGGTGCGGGCGCACGGGGGTCGCGGGCTCATGCGTCGTCTCTCCTCCTCGCCGTAGCGCTGCTGGGGTCGTCGTCGTTGCCGGCGTGAGCGCACGCGATCCTCCCCCGTGGTGGGGTGGCGGGGTCTCGCGGCGGCGCCCGGCGCTCCTTCAGCTCCCGGTCGCGATCCGCTCGAGATCGCGGGCCAGCTCCACGTCGAACCAGGTGATTCCACCGGCGTCGTGGGTCGACAGGTCGACCCGGACGCGGTTGTAGACGTTGAGCCACTCCGGATGGTGGTTGCGGCGCTCCGCGCACAGCGCGCCGGAGGCCATGAAGCCGAAGGCCGCCACGAAATCCGCGAAGACGTACTCCTTGTGCAGCTTCCCGTCGACGATGCTCCAGCCGTCCAGCTCGGCGACCGCCCGCTCCAGGGCCTCTCCATCCAGGAGGTCACGGCTCGTCATCGTCGCTCCTTTGCCGACGCCGGGTGAGGCCGGCCGGCGAGGCTCGCCGGCGGCCGGAAGCCCATCGAGGGTAGACCGCCGCCCCGCCGTCAGCAACCGCCCGCCTGTCGGCGTTAGCTTGGGAGAGACCTCCACCGGACTTCTCCCGATGCCCTGCTCCCGGCGATACCGCGGCACGACCCCGATGCGGTGGGGCGCCCTCCTTGTGCTGGGGTTCCTCACCCACGGGTGTGCGTCCTCCGGAGCCGGCGTCGCCTCGACCGAGCCCGCAGCGTCACCGTCGCCGGCGCCGGTCGAGCGCCTCCTCGAGCACTCCGGCCTCGAATCGATCGTCACGGGGCGCGCGGCTGCCTTCACCCGGCGCGTCGCGCTCGCCGCCGGCGACCTCACCGACGCCGAGCTGGAGCGTCTCGTCGCGGCGGTGCAGGCCGCCTTCTCGCCCGAGGCGCTGCACGCGGACGTTGCCGCCTTCGTCGCCGCGGAGGCCGCGCCGGGGCGGATCGAGGAGATCCTCGCGTGGCACGAGACCGGGGCCAATGCGGAGCTGGGCCGCCTCTCGGACGCGTTCGAGCCCCCGACGACGCTTCAGGAGTTCACCCGGTCGCTGGTCGTCGAGCCCCCGCCCGGGGACCGCATCGCCCTGATGGTCGCGTGGGCGGAGGCCCAGGGCGCGGGCGACTTCTTCGTCCTCCTCGACCAGGCGCTCGAGGAGGCCGCCCACACGGTGTGGGGTCGCCTCCGCGACGACGCCCCCGCATTCCGGCCGCTCTCGGGCGATCCCCTCTTCGCCCGCCTGGAGACGAGCTTCGACGCGGCGGTCGTGACCTTCCTGTACCGCTTGCAGACGGTTCCGGACGACGTGATCCGAGGGGCGACCGAAGAGTACGGCACGGAGGCCGGCCGCTGGTACGTGGAGACGTACTCGCTGGCCGTGGCGAGGGCGATCCGGGCGGCGGGCCATCGGGTGGCGGCGGCGCTCGTGGACGGCTGAAGCGGCCGGAGCGGACGTACCCCCGGGGCCGGAGCGACCGAGCGCGCCCGGGCGAGCGGCGGCGGCAGCGGGCTATCGCCCGCCCGTCCGCCCCGTGAGCGCCGCCACGACCGCCCTCTGGAGCGGACCCACGTCCGGATACGCGGTCTCGGCGTCCACCCCACCGTGCTGGCGGTTCGTGAGGAGCACGACCGCGAGGCCGGTGTCGCGCACGCCCAGCACGAACGTGCCCGTGAATCCGGTGTGTCCGAAGGCCGAGGGCGGCGCATCGGCGGGGATCTGCCAACCGAGGCCCTGCCCGTCTCCGGTCGAGGCGAGCAGACGGTCCACGAGCGCCCCGCTCAGGTAGCGGCGCCCGTCGAGCTCGCCTCCCTCGAGCATGAGCCGCAGCAGGATCTCGAGCTCGGACGCGGTCGAGAAGAGGCCCGCGTGGCCGGCGACGCCGCCGAAGGCGTGATGGGCGTTGCCGTCGTTCACCTCGCCGGAGAGGGTGTAGCGCCGCCAGCCCGCCCACGCGTCGGGATCGCCGGCGATCCGGTACCCGAACCCGGCGTCGTGGACCATGCGGCGCTCGAAGGGGTTGCCGTGCGAGGTGGCGGCGAAGCCGAGCACCCGACCGCCGAAGCCCCCCGCGGATGCGGCACGTCCCCGGAACCCCGTCGCCTGCAGCCCGAGCGGCCCGTAGAGCTCCGTCGCGAGGAAGCGGTCCAGCGGGAGCCCGGAGACCCGCTCGACGAGGCGGCCGAGGACCATGAAGCCGAGGTCCGAGTAGTGACGCTCTGCGCCCACGGGCCACTCGAGCGCGAGATCGCGAACCCACGCATGCGCCGCCGCGGCTTCGCTCGCGTGGTAGTAGACGGGCTGCCACTGCGGGAGGCCCGACCGGTGGGTGAGCAGGTGCTCGACCGTGATCGCGTCCCTGCCGCCCCCGGCGAAGTCGGGCAGGTAGCGGCGGACGGGGGCGTCCACCTCGAGCGCGCCGCGATCCGCGAGCAGAGCCACGGCCATCGTCGTCGCCATGACCTTGGTGACGGAGGCGAGGTCGAAGACCGTCTCCACGGACATCGGCACGGGCTCGGCCGCGGGCACGATGGCCGCCGCCGCGACGGGCACCCCTTCGCTCGGGTACTGACCGCCTCCGAAGTCGTAGGCGCGGGCCCATCCATGGGCCGTGGCCAGGAGCGGGCCCGCCCGGTCCGAAGCCAGGAGCACGGCGCCGGGAACCCGGCCCTCCTCGACCCAGGCCCGCACGACCGAGTCCGCGGACGCCACCGCCTCGGGCGATGCCGCGCGCGCACCGCGACCCGACGGAGCCCCGTCGCACGAGGAGAGCGATCCCACGAGGGCGCCGGCGAGGACGAGCGCCGCCGCCTGCTGCCCCCGGGCCCGCCGCATCCGCCCGCCCCCGACTCGGGACCGCCTCACCGCCCTGTGCGGTCGCGTCGCTAGCGGCGCCTCGTCCAGGCGACCAGCACGCCGCAGTCGGCTTCGCCCGTGGGCTGGATGGCCGTGGAGGAGTACTCGATCGGAACCTCCGCGGGCCGCCGGTAGATCTCGACCGCGTCCACGTCCTGGAGCGGCAGGAGGTTGTCCATGGATTGGGAGGCGACGATCATCGGCGAGATGCGGACGCCGTCGATGAAGACCGTGGGCGTGCAGTAGCCGTTGGCGTCGAGGAACTGGATGTTCTCGCCGGTGAAGGCGAAGAGCCCCCCTCCGATCGTGCGGACCGCCACGCCGGGGATTCCCCGGAACAGGTCGGCGGTTCGGGTCGCGGGCGCGTTCTCGATGTCGTAGGGCGTGATGAAGTGCCCGAGCCCGCGCTGCAGGCGGCGCACGAAGCCCTGCGAGACGAGCTGATGCTCGATCGCGGGGCGCTGGAGCCCGACGATGATGCCGTCGATGGGCATCGCCTCCACGCCCACCCGGAACTGCACGGTCATGCTTCCCCCCGGTCCGAGCTCGAAGACCCCGGCGCTGGTCTCCTTGAAGCCGAATGCGGAAGCGATGAGCACGAAGCTTCCGGGCTCCTCGGCCTCGAGGGTGAA
>JBFFWJ010000205.1:0-6365 GCA_041570315.1 Longimicrobiales bacterium
CGGCGGACGCCGCTTCTGATCGCCCAGGCTTGGATGCCGACGGAGTTCGACTGGCGGATCGGAGTGCTCGGGGGCGAGCCGCTCTACACGTGCAAGTACCACATGGTGCCCGGCCACTGGCAGATCGCGCGCGGAGCCGCCGGCGCCAAGCGACGGTACGGGCGCGTGGAAGCCGTGCCGCTCGGGATGGTGCCCGCCCGCGTTCTCGAGGTCGGGGTCTCGGCCGGAGCGCTGATGGGCCCCGGGCTGTACGGCGTCGACGTCAAGGAGCTCGGGGGCGAGGCGCGCGTCATCGAGGTCAACGACAACCCCAACATCGACGCGGGGCAGGAGGACGGGGTGCTCGGTGAGGAGCTCTATCTGGCGGTCATGAGCCATTTCGTGCGCAGGATCGAGGGGCGCTGATGGGGGTCACGGACGCCCGCCTGGGGCTCTTCGAGGGCATCGGTGTGGAGCTCGAGTACATGATCGTCGACCGCGACACCCTCGCGGTCCGGCCGGTGGCCGACGCCCTGATGAGGCTCGAGTGCGAGGAGGCGGTCTCCGAGGTGGAGCGGGGCCCGATCGCGTGGTCCAACGAGCTCGTGCTGCACGTGGTCGAGCTGAAGACCAACGGACCGGCGCCGGACCTGCGGGGCCTGGCCGCCCGCTTCCACGCCGAGGTAGGTCGGATCAACGCGCACCTCGAGCGCCTGGGCGCGCGCCTGATGCCGGGGGGGATGCATCCGTTCATGGATCCCTCGACGGAGACGCACCTGTGGCCCCACGAGCACAACGAGGTCTACCGGACCTTCGATCGCATCTTCGGCTGCGGCTCCCACGGGTGGTCGAACCTGCAGAGCACCCACCTCAACCTGCCCTTCTCGACCGACGGTGAGTTCGCCCGGCTCCACGCCGCCGGCCGCGCCGTGATCCCGCTCGTCCCCGCGCTGGCCGCGAGCTCCCCCTACCACGATGGGAAGCGCGCCGCGGACCTCGATGGCCGCGTCGCCATGTACCGCGCGAACTCCACCGGCGTGCCTTCCGTCGCGGGTCTCGTGGTTCCCGAGGTCGCGACGAGCCGTGAGCAGTACGAGCGCGAGATCCTCGGGCGCATCTACCGCGACCTCGAGCCCCACGACCCGGAGGGCGTCCTCCGCCACGAGTGGGTCAACGCGCGCGGCGCGATCGCCCGCTTCGGGCGCGGAAGCATCGAGATCCGCCTGATCGACGCGCAGGAGGGGCCGCGGGCCGATCTGGCCGTGGCCGCGGCCGTGCTGGCGGCGGTGCGGTGGCTGTGCGAGGACCCGCCCGCGGGCTGGACGGCAGCGAACTCGATCGGCACCGAGGAGCTGTCCGCGCTCCTTGCGCACACGGTGCGTTCGGGAGACGCCGCCACGATCGCGAGCGCCGAATACCTCCGGATCTTCGGGCTTCACCAGCCCACCGCTTCCGCATCGGACGTTTGGCGCCACATTATCCGCTCGTCCCTCGACGCGCTCCCGGGCGCGTCGGAGTGGGCGGACGAGCTCGGCGTGATCCTCGAGCAAGGCTGTCTCGCACGCCGGATCGTCCGATCGGTGGGCCCCGAGACGAGCCGAGCCCGGATCGCGGTCGAGTACGAGCGACTGTGTACCTGCCTCGAGGAGGGAGAGATGTACACCCTGAAGCCCCAAGCGGGCCGAGCCCCGTGACCGCGCCGGCGCTGGCGTCCCGCGTGTGGACGCCCGCGGACTCCTCCGAGCTCTATCGCGTCGCCGCCTGGGGGGAGGGCTACTTCGGCGTGTCGGACCGCGGAACGGTGCTGGCGTTCCCCGATGCGGACGAGGGCCGGTCGATCGACCTGCACGAGGTGATACGGGGCCTGGAGGGACGCGGCCTGCAGGCTCCGGTGATCGTGCGCCTCCCGGGCGTGCTCAAGCACCGCATGCACTCGCTGCGGAGCGCCTTCGACGACGCGATGCGGGAGTTGGAGTACGAGGGCGGCTACTCGTGCGTCTACCCGATCAAGGTCAACCAGGAGCGGCACGTCTGCGAGGTCATCTGCGAGTACGGTGAGGAGATCGGGTTCGGCATCGAGGTGGGCTCCAAGCCGGAGCTCATCGCCGGGCTCGCGCTCACCCACCGTCGCAACGGGATGCCGCTCGTCTGCAACGGCTTCAAGGATGCCGAGTACATCGAGACCGCGGTCCTCGCGGCCAAGATGGGCCGCAACATCATCCCGGTCGCGGAACAGGCCCACGAGCTCCGCCTGATCAGCGAGGCGTCCCGCGTGCACCGCATGCTGCCGAGCTTCGGAGTGCGCGCCAAGCTCGCCGCCCCGGGGGTCGGACGCTGGGCGGGCTCGTCGGGAATGAGGGGCAAGTTCGGCCTGACCGTGGGCGAGATCCTGCACTCGGTCGAGTACCTGGAGGGCGAGGGCATGCTGCAGGGGCTGCGTCTGCTGCACTGCCACATCGGATCGCAGATCTACGACATCCGCTCCGTGAAGTATTTCGTGAGCGAGCTCGCACACCTCTACGTGGAGCTGATCCGCCTGGGCGCGCCCGTCGAGATCCTCGACCTGGGCGGCGGGCTCGGGATCGACTACGACGGGACCCAGTCGGCATCCGCTTCCTCGATCAACTACACCCTCGCCCAATACGCCGCGGACATCGTTCACCGCGTGAAGACGATCTGCGACGAGGCCGGGGTGCCGCATCCTCTCCTCATGACCGAGTCGGGACGGGCGCTGGTGGCGCACTCGAGCGTGCTGGTCTGCGAGGTGATCGGGACCCGGGTGTTCCCCGACGAGCCCGACCTCGAGCTGACGAAGGCGGCGCTCGCGGAGGACGAGCCTCCTCAGCCGCTCCTGGATGCCTACGACGCCTTTCAGCGGCGCGACGACGCGGACCTCCTGGAGGTCTTCGCCGACGCCGAGCACGCGCTCGCCGAGGCGACGAACCTCTTCAACCTCGGCTACATGGACCTGCGCGCCCGCGCCGTCGTCGAGGAGCTCTTCTGGGCGGTGGGCCACGCGACGCTGAAGCGCTTCGGGGACGAGCTCCCGGAAGCCATCGGACATCTTCCCGACCAGCTCGCCGACCTCTACTTCCTGAACCTGAGCATCTTCCAGTCGCTCCTCGACTCCTGGGGCATCCAGCAGATCTTCCCGATCATGCCGCTGCACCGATTGGACGAGGAGCCGACGCGCAGGGGCGTGCTGGCGGACATCACCTGCGACTCCGACGGGCGCGTGGACCGCTTCGCGGGCCCGTGGGGGCCCAAGAGCACCCTCGAGCTGCACCCCGTGCGCCCGAGGTCACCCGGACCCGTCGACGCCGGCGCCGAGCCGTACTACCTGGGCATCTTCCTCACCGGGGCCTACCAGGAGACGCTCGGCGATCTGCACAACCTCCTCGGGGACACGCACGCCGTGCACATCAGCCTGGGCGACGACGGACGTTGGAGGATCGACACGTCGATCGAGGGAGACACGGTCGACGAGGTCCTGGGCTACGTGCAGTTCGACTCCGAGGAGATGCGGGTACGGCTCCATCAGGACATCGAGCAGGCGCTCGAGGCCGAGCGCATCACCCTTCCGGAGAGTGCCAGCCTCCGGCGCTTCCTCGACGGGAGCCTGCGCGGCTACACCTACCTCGAGTAGGGCTCAGCGGGGCAGCCGCTCCGGCATGTCGGCGACGACGTACGCCATGACCGCCATGGTCGCGACGCACAGGGCGAGCTCGTCGGGGTCCAGCTTGTCGATCGTGTCCGAGTCGGTGTGGTGGTACCAGAAGTACCGGGTGCCGTCGACGTTGAGCCCCATCCCCGGCACGCCGGTCTGCATGAGCGGGGCGATGTCGGCCCCGCCGCCGCCCCGCGTGACCGAGCCGGACCCGATGCGGTCGAGCAGCGTGCCGATCTCCGTCACGATGCGGAACGCTTCCTCCGAGCCCGTGAATCCGAAGCCGGTCGGCTCGAACGTGCCCGCGTCGGACTCCATCGCGAGGACGTGAAGCTCGCCGCCGTGGTCGGCTACGTACTGCCGGCCGCCGGGGCCCGCGTTCTCCTCGCTGGTCCAACCCACAGCGCGGATCGTGCGCCGAGGCGTCAGGCCGAGCTCACGGAGCAGCCGGATGGCCTCCCACGCCGCGACCACGCCCCCGGCGTCGTCCATGGCGCCCTGACCGACGTCCCACGAGTCGATGTGCCCGCCGAAGACCACGACCTCGTCGGGAAGCTCACTCCCCGTGATCTCCGCCATCACGTTCCGGGACAGCGCGTCGGGCAGCGTCTGCGCCTCCATGCGCAGGTGGAGCTCCACGCGCTCGCCCCGGTCCTGCATGCGGTGCAGGAGCTGCGCGTCCTCGACCGTGATCGCCGCGTGCGGGATCCTCGGCACGCCTTCCTCGTAGCTGCTGTTGCCGGTGTGCGGCGTCTGCTGCGAGTACGGCGTGACGGACCGGATCAGGCTCGCGGCGGCGCCCGCCCGCGCGGCGGCGACCGCGCCGCCCGACCGGTAGCGCACGGTCTCGCCGTACGTGGTGAACGGCACGTCGAAGAGGACGATGCGCCCGGCGGCCTCCCGCGCCCGCTCCTCCAGCTCCTCGAAGCTGCTCACCACCAGGAGCTCGGCACGGATGCCCCCGGGGGGCGTCGCCACGCTCCCGCCGAGGCCGAGCATGGGCAGAGCGCGGGGCCGCGGATGCACCATCTCCAGGCTCTCCTCGCCCCGGACCCAGTGCGGCACCAGCATCGGGTCGGCATGCACGCGGTCCAGGCCGTCGCCCTCCATCTCCTCGAGCATCCAGTCGATCGCCTGCTCCAGGTAGAGCGATCCCGTGATCCGCGCGGGGAACCGGTCCACCATCTCGGTGAGCCGTGCGTAGGCGCGGTGATTGCCGGTCGCGGCGTCGATGATCCGGTCCGCGACCGCGCGGTACTCGTCGGCGAGGCCCTGGGCCTCGGCGGCGCGCGGCGCGGCCAGCGAGAGGGTCACCAGGAGGAAGATCGGGGCTCGCGCTCGCATCGTGCGATCACTCCGCAGAGGTGGACGGGGGAGGGCAGCCTCGCCCACCCCCCGGGGAGTGTCAAGCGTCGAAGTACGGCTGGAGCGCGTGGGGCGGCGGCGGGGCGGTGAGCAGGCTCACACCCAGGTAGAGCGAGAAGGAGGCGAGGAAGCCCGCCAGGACCGGCTCGACAGAAGCAGGCCCGTAGGCCTCCCAGAGGAAGGTCGCAGCCACGCCCCCGATCATCGAGGCGGCGGCGCCCTCCTTGGTGGCGCGCCGCCACAGGACGCCGCCCACCACGGGCATGACGAAGGCGGCGGCCATCAGCGCCGTGAAGAGGAGGACGATGAACTGGACCAGCTCGCCCTCCCCCACTCCCAGGAGGAGCAGCACGACGGGGACGGACCCGACGACGAGGATCCCCAGCCGATCGACCCGGAGGCGCCGCGCCGGAGACGCTTCGGGATGGAGGAGGTTCTGGTAGATGTCGACCGAGAGCGCCGAGCCGGCCACGATCAGGAGCGAGTCGACCGTCGACATCATCGCCGCCGTGATGGCGGCCAGCATGATCGCTCCGAGGGCCGTCGGCAGGACCGCGCGTGCGACCATCGGCATCGCCAGATCGCCGGTCGGCAGGTTCGGAAAGAGCACGATCGCGGTGAGCGCCAGCACGAACACGAGGAGGTTGAGCGCCAGGATCATCACGATCGCGAAGAGGACTCCGCGCCGGATCGTCCTCATGTCCCGCATCGCGTAGAGCCGGATGAGCTTCTCCGGAGTGGCGATCCCACCCAGGAAGAAGGAGAGCCCCATGGTCAGGAGCAGCGTCGCGGGCATCGTCTCCCACGTGAAGACGAGCGGGTGCGCCGCCTCGACGAGCTCGAGCAAGGCGTCGAGGCCCCCCACGTGCCGGAGCGCCAGGGGCACCGCGAACACCGCACCGAGGGCCATCACCACCAGCTGGAACGCGTCGGTGTATACCACGGCGATCATCCCCCCCACCACCGTGTAGACGAGCAGAATGCTCGTGAAGCCGATCATGCCCCACATGGTGGGGATGCCGAAGACCGTGTTCGCGATCAGCCCCGCCGCGACGATCTGGGCCTGGATGTAGACCACCGTGGCCACGAGGATGATGGCCGCCGCCAGCCCCCGGATCCCCTTCCCGTAATAGCGCGTCTCGATGAAGGCGGGAATCGTCAGCTCCCTCTGGCGCGTGAAGCGCGGGGCGAGCACCGCGACCATGAACCAGTACGACAAGGGAATCGAGAGGAGCACCCATCCGAAGGACCAGCCGGCCGTGTACATGACGCCGATCGTGCCGACGAACGTCCCGGCCGAGGTGTGCGTCGCCGCCATCGTGGCTCCGCCGGTGAACCAGCCGAGGTCGCCCCC
>JBFFWJ010000206.1:0-6361 GCA_041570315.1 Longimicrobiales bacterium
GAAGTTGACCCCCATCGGCATCGACGCGCGGCTCCCGCCGAGGAAGACGCCGTCGTTCATGGGGTCGCGCATCGGAACGGTCGCCAGGAACTCGTCGCCTCCGTCGATGTTGCCCCACTTCTCCCACCGGGCCCCGGCCCACGCGCTGAAGCTGTCGTTGAACGCGTAGGAGGCCCAGCCGTTGGCCTCGTAGCGATCACCGAGCGAGAATCCGCGGGAGTTCTCGTTCACGTAGCTGAGCATCTTGAACTGGGCGCCGACCGAGCCGAACTCGTTCTGGGCGTCGAAGCTCACCGATCCGAAGGCCCCGAAGGAGCCCGCGCCGGGACGCATGTCGTACGACGTCGCCTCCTCCTCCGAGGGCTGGCTGTAGGCGCTGACCGCGTAGGTGGCCGACTTCCCGATCGGCACGACGCCGCCCACGTTGACGTCCATCCGATACGGGCCCTGCCGGACCACGTTGTACGTCAGGTCGACGTAGACGTCTCCGAGCGCGTTGACGCTGGTGATGTAATAGGTCTCGTCCCGGCGAAGCTGCTCACGCTCCATCAGCGCGAACTCGCCCCGTGCGCGAAGCGTCACGTCCTCGGTCAGCCCGAGGCCGATCTCGAGCGAGTGGCGCCGGTCGGACAGCGACAGCGGGGCGACCTCGAAGCGTGCCAGCGTGGCGGCCAGCGCGAGCGAGTCCTCGTGCTCCCAGACACCCTGGTAGTTTCGCTGGACCCACTGGTACTGGATCTGCACCTCGCCCTCGTTCAGCGTGCGAGCGCCACGCACGCCGGCCGGGGTGAGGCCGTCCGGCCGGTCGGAGGACCAGACCCAGCTCTCCTGCGCGGCCAGCGGTGACGAGGCGGCAACGAGCGCCGCCACGATCAGGCTCGTGCGAACCATCGGAAGTCTCCTTCGGCACGGTGCGGGGCTGGAACGACCGCCCCTCGAGGATCACGGCACATCCGACGCAGGTCCGAACGGGCTCCCCCCCGGGTCGGACCTGCCTCGCGAGCACTTCGAAGATGTCCAGGGAAGCCTTCGAAAAACAAGTGTTCCCTTCGCGAGTCCGGGGACGGAGCGGAGCGCGGAGGCCCGCCGGGCTCCGGGGCTTGAACGGTGGCGTGGGCCTGCCGCGAGGTCGTCGCGGAGCTCCACGCCCGTCGACCGGATGGGCGTCGCCTCCGCGGCCTCCGGATCACCCGAGCCGTGAGGCCATCCGGGGCGCCCCGGCGGCGGCCCTTGACCCCCCGTCCGGTCCGCGGCAACGTCCCGGCCTTCGTTGCACCCGCACCCATACCACCAACGAGGGGAAGCACCATGGCTGAGCCGCTGGTCGGCGTCGTGATGGGCTCGAAGTCCGACTGGGATACGATGAGCCATACCGTATCCACGCTGGAAGGGCTGGGAATCCCCTGCGAGGCGCGGGTCATGTCCGCCCACCGCACGCCGGACGAGGCCGTCGCCTTCGCCGAGTCCGCCGAAGGGCGGGGCCTGGAGGTCATCATCGCGGCGGCCGGGGGGGCGGCGCACCTGGCGGGCGTGCTGGCCGCGAAGACGACGCTTCCGGTCCTCGGGGTGCCGATGCGCGCCTGGTCGCTCGACGGGCTCGACTCCCTCCTGTCGACCGTCCAGATGCCGAGGGGCGTTCCGGTGGGCACGCTCGCCATCGGAAAGGCGGGCGCGGTCAACGCGGCCCTGTTGGCCGGACAGATCCTCGGGCTCAAGCACCCGGAGATCCGCGACGCCGTCAAGGCGGACCGCGAGCGCCGCCGCCAGGAGGTTCTCGCCGACTCCGACCCCCGCGCCTGAGCCGCGGCCGGGGGCAGCCGCACGCCTCCCGCCCCTGACCCGTACGGGCCTCTCCGCCGCGCCCGGGGGCGCCCGGGGGCACCCGGGTCCCCACCGCCTCGGGGCGGCCGGCCCCTCCCTCCTCGAAACCGGGCCGCCCCTGCCTCCGTAGGGTCATTCGACTTTGTCAGAATAATCCGCGCGGGGGGAAACGTTGCCGAGCCGTGCACGCCTGGGGGAGCTGGAGGAGCTGGTGCTCCTGGCCGTGCTCCGCGGCCGGGCCGAGGTGGACGGGGTCGCGGTGCGGACCGCGCTCGCCGAGCTGTCGGGGCGCAGGGTGTCGATCAGCACCGTCTACGTGACCCTGATGCGGCTCGAGGAGAAGGGGTACGCCCGCTCCTGGAAGGGTGAGCCCACCTCCGGGCGCGGTGGCAAGCGCCGGCGCCACTACGGCGTGACCCCGGAGGGTCTGCGCGTCCTGCGCGGGGTGCGCGACGTCCGCGAGCGCATGTGGGAGGGGATCGACCCGGAGCAGGCCCGTGCCTGAGCGAGGCGGTCCCCCGCGCGCCGCGCTGGCGCTGATCGCCCACCGCCTCCCGCGTGAGGTGCAGGAGGCGATCGCCGGTGACCTGGAGCAGGAGTACCGGGATCGGATCCGCGCGACACGTGGCCGGCTTCGGGCCGACCTCTGGTTCTGGGGGCAGGCGATCGGGCTTCGAGGCCTCGCCCTGCGCCGGGCGGCGCGCCGGCTCGAGGCCGTGCGGCCGGCGCTCGGAGCCCACCGCCCGGCCCACCGCGGCCGATTCGGCCCGCACCGCGGGCCTTGGACGCCCGTGCGACGACACGAGGTCGCCTTCGCCGTGCGACGGCTCGTGCGGAGCCCTGGCTTCAGCCTGGTCGCGATCCTGTCGTTGGCGCTGGGGATCGGGGCCAACACGGCGATGTTCAGCCTGGTCAACGCCGTGCTCCTCCGGGGCCTGCCGGTGTCGGACGGCGAGAGCCTCGTCGAGGTCTATACGTCGGACTCCGACGGCTATCCCTACGCGACCTCCTCGCACGCGGACTATCTGGATCTGCGGGCCGGACCCGATGTCTTCAGCGGCGTGGTGGGCTTTCGCGGCTTCGTGGCGCGCACGTCGGCGGGTGACGCGTCCGACCTGGTCTTCGGGGAGCTCGTCTCGTGGGATTACTTCGATGTCCTCGGGGCGCCGCTCGCGCTGGGCCGGGGCTTCCTCCCCGAGGAGGACGCGGCGCCGGGCACCCATGCCGTCACGATTCTCGGCTACCGGACGTGGAAGGGCCGCTTCGCGGGTGATCCGGGGATCCTGGGGCGCGCGGTGCAGCTCAACGGCCGGCCGTATACCGTCGTCGGCGTCGCGCACGAGGCGTTCACGGGGTCGCTCCCGGTCATGGTGACGTCCTTCTACGTGCCGCTCATGATGACCGACGTCGTCATGGGCGCGGACTCCGGAGGTCAGCTCGAGCGCCGCTCTTCGCGGAGCATGTTCGTGCGGGCGCGGCTGGCGCCGGGCGTCACGGTGGAGCAGGCCAACGGGGCCCTGAGCGCCCTCTCGGGCGCGCTGGCCGAGGAGTATCCGGAGTCCAACGAGGCCCGCTCGATGACCGCGCTCGCGTCCGGAGAGGTCTCGCTGCATCCGCTGGTCGACCGGGCGCTGGCCCCGGTGGCCGCGCTCCTGCTGGCGGTGGTGGGGCTGGTCCTGCTGATCGCGTGCGCGAACCTGGCGAGCTTCCTGCTCGCGAGGGCCGAGGACCGCCGCAAGGAGATCGCCGTGCGGCTCGCGCTCGGAGCGGGCCGGGGCAGCCTGGTCCGCCAGCTCCTCGTCGAGACCACCCTCCTCGCGCTCCTCGGCGGAGCCGCGGGCGTGGTCCTGGCGAGCTGGACCCTGGGGGTCCTGATGAGCTTCCAGCCGCCGCTGCCGGTCCCGGTGGAGCTCGACGTATCCATCGACCGCACCGTCCTCCTCTTCACGCTCGCGGTGTCGACGGCCGCCGGCTTCGCCTTCGGCCTCGTGCCGGCGCTGCAGGCCACCAGCCCCGACGTCGCGCCGACGCTGAAGAACGAGGCGGGCGCGCGCGGCCGGAGGGGGCGCTTCGACGTGCGCAACGCGCTCGTCGTCGTCCAGGTCGCCTTTTCCTTCGTCCTCCTGATCGGGGCAGGCCTCTTCGTGAGGAGCCTGCAGAAGGCCCAGGGCATCGATCCCGGCTTCGACGTGGGTCCGGCCGCGCTCCTGTGGCCCGACACCGACCTGTCCGGAAGCATGAGCGAGGCGGAGCGGCGCGCCTTCCTAGCCGAGCTCGAGGAGCGCCTGCTCGCGCATCCCGCGATCGATCGCGTCGCCTGGGCGGACCGGCTCCCCCTCGGCGCCGGCGTGCAGACGGGTGGCTACGTCCTTCCCGGGGTCCCGTCGACGACGCCCGACGGGGACCACGACATCGACAACAGCCACGTTTCGCCCTCGTACTTCGAGACGATGGGTGTGCCGATCGTCCGGGGCGCGGCCTTCACCGAGGCCGACGTGCGGGGCGACGCGGTCATCGTCGTGAGTCAGGCGTTCGTCGACCGTTTCTATCCGGGGCAGGAGGTGATCGGCCGCTCGCTCCAGTCGGGGGAGAGCCGGCTGCGCATCGTGGGGGTCGCACGCGACACCAAGGTGCGGACGCTCGGGGAAGCGCCGCGTCCCTTCGTCTACGAGCTGGACGGTCAGCGCAGGGTCGGCGGAGGGCAGGTCGTGGTGCGAGGCACCGGCAGCAGCGCCGAGCTGCTCGCCGCGGCGCGCGGGGCCTTCGCCGCGGTCGATCCCGACATGCCCCTGATCGAGGCCAAGACGATGAACGAGCACCTGGCGCTCCTCCTCTTCCCGCCCCGCATGGCGGCGCTGCTCCTGTCGATCTTCGGCGGTCTCGCGCTCCTGCTGTCCGCCGTGGGCATCTACGGGGTCGTGAGCCATGCGGTCTCCCGAAGGACCCGCGAGCTGGGCATCCGGATGTCGCTCGGGGCGTCGGCGGGCGACGTCGTCCGCATGGCGATCGGAGGAGGCATGCGGCTCGTGGTCGCGGGTGGCGCGGCCGGCGTGGTGCTTGCCGCGGGCGTCACGTGGGCGATCTCCGGCTTCCTGTTCGGGATCGGCCCGAACGACGTCGTGACCTTCCTCGCGATCCCGGTGCTGCTGTTCGGCGTCGCGCTCCTCGCCGCGTGGGTGCCTGCCCGGCGGGCGAGCTCCGTGGACCCGGTGAGGGCGCTGCGGAGCGAGTGACGGCGCGTCGGCGCCGGCGCCGGCGCGGTGGGCGCGCGCGGCCGGGGTGTCGTCCTCGTGCTTTCGTCCCGGCCGCTTCGGGGGTATCGTTCGGCTGCGCCGCCCCATCGAGGTGGGGTGGCGGTTTTCTTGCCCTGGAGCCGGAGGCCGCGGTCGGCGCGGCCCGCGGGCCGGGTGACGCCCCACGCACGTCCGAGGTGCACCCATGCTGGATGAAATCCGCGCAAGGATCGAAGCCGAGATCGAAAGCCTCACGCAGGAGCTCACCTTCGATCTCCCCGAGCGCATCAAGATCGCCATGGAGCATGGAGACCTGCGCGAGAACGCGGAGTTCAAGGCGGCCAAGGACAGGCAGGCGTTCGTCGAGGCGCGGCTCAACCACCTCACCTCGCGCATGACCGAGCTGTCCAAGATCGACGTGCGCGAGATGGCCTACGACAAGGTCGGCTTCGGGTCGACGGTGACGATCCACGATCTCGACATGGTCGAGGACTTCACCTTCACGATCACCGCGGGGGACTTCATCGACCTCGACGCCGGCCAGGTGTCGCTCGCGTCGCCGATCGGACAGGGCCTGCTCGGCGCGCGCGAGGGCGAGGAGGTGACGATCCGCCTCCCCGCCGGGGAGCGCCGCTACCGCGTGATCGAGCTCTCGACCCTTCCGCAGCAGCTCGAGGGCGGCGGAGGCTGACGACGCGGGAGGAGGGGCTCCCGACGTGAGTGCGGGTCCGAGGGTCGAGCTGATCGACGTCCACAAGAGCTATCGGGAGGGCGAGCGTCGCCACTCCGTGCTCGGCGGCGCGACCGGGTCGATCGAGGCCGGCGAGCGGGTCGCGATCCTGGGGCCCTCCGGCTCGGGCAAGTCCACGCTCCTCAACGTCGTCAGCGGCATCGACCTTCCGGACTCGGGACGGGTCGTGATCGGCGGGATCGACGTCACGGAGCTCTCGGAGCGGGACCGGACCCTCTTTCGGCGAATCCACGTGGGGTTCGTCTTCCAGTTCTTCAACCTGCTCCCCACGCTGACCGTGCTCGAGAACCTCCTGCTGCCGGTGGAGCTGGGCGGCCGGGTCGGTGAGCGGGAGCGGGCCCGCGCGCTCTCTCTCCTCGACGCGGTCGGCCTGGCAGAGCGGGCCGCCGCCTTTCCCGACCTCCTGTCGGGCGGCGAGCAGCAGCGCGTGGCGATCGCTCGCGCGCTCGTGCACAGGCCGGGCCTGGTGCTCGCCGACGAGCCCACGGGCAACCTCGACGAGGACACGGGGCAGGACGTGGCCGAGCTCCTCGACGCGCTGGTCGCCGAGGAGCGC
>JBFFWJ010000207.1:0-6355 GCA_041570315.1 Longimicrobiales bacterium
CGGCGATCTCACGATCGACGAGATCCGGGTCATCATCAACGAGGTCGAGCTCAAGCCCGCGGACGGCTCCTGCGACGCCGTCGCCGACGCCTCGGACGACGACGACTGCCCCGACTTCGAGGCGCCGCCGCGCTTCCTGGACCTTCCGCTGGACGGGGAGGCCATCGAGGCAGTGACCGCGGTGGTTCCCGCGGGCCTGTACAAGGAGCTCGATTTCGAGATCGAGGACCTCGAGGACGACGAGGAAGACCCGGGGGAGGCCGCGGCGATCGCAGCGTTGCGGACCGCCATTCTCGGCGAGATTCCCGATTGGCCCCGCAAGGCGAGCGCGATGGTCGTCGGTCGCTTCGAGAGCGCGGCGGGCGGCTCGATCGAGTTCAGGGTCTTCCTCGACGCGGAGATCGAGATCGAGCTCGACCTGATCCCGAACCTCGTGGTCGGAGAGGGCGGCTCCCTGAGCCGCGACCTCACGGTGGACGTCCGGCCCGACATCTGGTTCGGCCGGCCCGACGGAACGGTGGTGCCCCTGCACCTCTTCGACTACACGCTCTCGGGGGAGCTCTACGAGCTCGAGGTGGAGATGGAGGACGGCTTCACCGAGATCGAGATCGGCTGAATCCCGCTGAGGGCGCAGCGGTAATCTCCGGACGCAACCGCGACGCCGCGGTTCACGGAGAGAGACGGAGCCCCACACCGGGCCTGGAGGTGTGGGGCTCCGCCTCCGCGGGTGGACCCTCGCGAGGCCTGCGGCGGGCCCTCGCGTCGCGGTGAGGTGGCGGGTCGTCCGCGGGCTGGCCTTCGAGTGGGCGCGCGCCCCCGTCGCGGCGTCGAACGTGGAGGCCGCGTCGACCGCGGCTCACCTTTCACGGACGGCCTCACGCGCGGTAGTATGGCTTCTCGTTCTCCCTGCGAACCGCGCCGAAGGGACGCCATGGATCGTCGGACCATGCTCAGGACGGCAGGACTGGGGCTGCTGGGCTCGGGGCTTGCCGGATGCGCGTCCCGGTCGGGCTTCGTCGCGGCGCCGCGCCCCGTCCGCCGGCTCGTTCCGGTCGAGGCATCCTGGGAGCGCGTGATCCGCACCACGGTGGGGCTCCGCCCGTACCGCCCTTCCGGCTTCGTGCTCCGCACCGAGCGGATGGGTGACAAGACCCTGATCCACAACTACGGGCATGGCGGGTCGGGCATGTCGCTGTCGTGGGGGACCGGGCAGATCGCCGCGGAGATGGCGCTGGCGCACACGGCTCGCCGCGCGGCGGTCGTCGGGTGCGGCGTCGTCGGTCTCACCACGACCCGGCAGCTCCAGCGCCGTGGATTCGAGGTCACGATCTACGCGATGAGCACTCCGCCGCACACCACGTCCAACATGTCGCTGGCGGGGTGGACACCGACCTCGGGGCTCGTCGAAGCCGGGCGGCGCACGGCTCGGTGGGACGACCAGTTCCGCAAGGCGGCGCGCGTCGCCTACCGCGAGCTGCAGCTCCTCGTGGGGCGGGGCTACGGCGTCTCGTGGCTCGACGGTTACGCTCTGAACGACGCGCCTCCCGGCGGGGCGGGAAGCAGCGACGAGACGGACGCGGCACCGCTCCTGCCCGGCGACCTTCGGATGCCCTCGACGCTGCTGGGCCCGGGCGAGCACCCGTTCCCGACCCGTTACGCGACGCTGCGACCCTCGCTGCGCATCGAGCCCTCGGTCTACCTCGACGCGCTGGTCGACGACGTACGCCGGGCCGGCGCCGGCATCGTCATCCGGCGCTTCGAGAGCCGGCGCGACCTGGCCGCGCTGCCGGAGCCGGTGATCGTGAACTGCACGGGGCTCGGATCACACGGGCTCGTGGGCGACACGGAGCTGACGCCGCTCAAGGGTCAGCTCACGCTGCTCATCCCGCAGGCCGAAGTCGACTACTCGACGTTCGGCGCCGCGTCTGCGTCGCCGGGGGGGTTCGTGCACATGCAGCCGCGCCGGGACGGGATCGCGCTGGGCGGAACCTCCGTGGAGGGCGACTGGTCGCTGGTGCCCGACGAGGAGGCCCGCCGCCGGATCGTCGAGGCCCACATCGATCTCTTCGGCAGAATGGGTTGAGCCCGCAGGCGTCCGCGGTCACCACCACGCGTGATGCGGAGGCCCAAGGTGACGTCCGAGCGCGGCGAGCGCGAAGTCCATCCGCTCGGTCGCGGCCGGGTTCGAGGCGCCGGGAAGCCGCGTCTCGGCGCGCGAGCACCGCGCTCACCGCGAGCGCGACGAGGACCCCGGAGCACCGCCTCGCCCTCTTGATCCCGAGGTCCCGGAGGGCGGCATCGGCGGCTGCGGAGTCGGACGGGCGATCCTCGCGCGCCCGCGGGATAGTCCCTATCTTGCCGCGATCCAAGGTGCCTCTTCCAGTAGGAGCGGCTCGATGAGCGACGCAGATTCGGTCGGTGTTCTGGAGACCAGGTACTCCAGACGAACCTTCATCAAGGGTGTGATCGCCACCGGCGCCACCGTCTCGTCGGCGGGCTACCTCTTCAAGGGAACCAGCCTGCTCGGGGCGCAGACCGTCCAGACCGTGACCGAGCGCATGGTCACGCTCACGGTCAACGGCCAGCAACGCACGGTCGACGTGCTCCCGCACGAGACGCTGGCCATGACGCTGCGCTACAAGCTCAACCTGACCGGTACCAAGCTCGGGTGTGACCGGGCCGAGTGCGGGGCCTGTACGGTGCTGCTGGATGGCGTGAGCCACTACGGGTGCTCGATCCTCACGCACCAGGCGCGCGGCAAGGAGATCACGACGATCGAGGGCCTCGAGAACCCCGACACGGGCGAGCTCCACGTCGTGCAGCAGGCGGTGCTCGACGAGGGCGGCTTCCAGTGCGCCTTCTGCGCTCCGGGGTTCATCATGAGCATGACCGAGATGATCGCCGACAATCCGAACCCCACCCGCGAGGAGGCCGCGCACGCCCTGTCGGGCAACCTCTGCCGGTGCGCTGACTACGACAAGATCCTGAACTGCGCGATGCGGGCCGCCGAGCTCGCGCGCAGCGTGTAGGGGGGATTCATGGCCGAGCAACTGATCGGACGAGACATCGCGCCGCCGGATCTCCGTGCGAAGATCACGGGCCGGGCGCGGTACGCAGAGGACTTCCGCCGCGACGGAATGGTCTTCGCGAAGCTCCTGCTGAGCCCCATGCCGCACGCCCGCGTCCGCAACATCGACGCGAGGCGGGCGCTGGCCCTTCCGGGCGTGATCGACATCCTGACGGCCGACGAGGTGCCCGCGGCCGAAGGCCCGCGCGAGGCCGTGCTCACGAACGAGCCGAAGTACGAGGGTGAGCCCGTGCTCGCCGTGGCCGCCGTGGACGAGGAGACGGCCGCGGCCGCGATCGAGCTGATCGAGGTGGACTTCGAGCCGCTCCCCTTCGTCATCGACCCGCTCGAGAGCCTGCGCCCCGGCGGCCCGAACGCCTACACCGGCGGCAACGTCTTCTCGGGCCAGGACGGCTGGTCGGAGTTCAAGTGGACGGCGGCGGACTTCGAGGCGATCGACGCGGGCCGCATGCCCGATCCGGAGGCCCTCTCGACCTGGTCCAAGGGGGACATCGAGGCAGGGTTCGCGGCGGCCGACGTGATCATCGAAGAGGCCGTCGTCCACCAGTCGGTGACGCACCATCCCATGGAGCCGCGCTCCAACATGGCGTACTGGGAGAACGGGCGCCTCCACGCCTTCGTCTCCACGCAGAGCGCGCAGCAGACCAAGTTCGCCCTGGCGCGGGCCCTGGACATCGACGCCGAGGAGATCACGCTGGTCGCCGAGTACTGCGGTGGCGGCTTCGGCTCCAAGATCTCCGGCACGACGATCATGGCGCTGCCCGCGATCTTCTCGCGCAAGATCGGGCGGCCGGTCATGCATCGCGTCACCCGCTACGAGGAGAACTACTACGGTCGCGCCCGCCCCGGATTCCAGGGCTGGGTCCGGATGGGCTTCACGAACGACGGGAACTGCACCTCGATGGATCTCCTCCTCGTGGAGGAGGGTGGCGCGTACGGAAGCGGGGACAACGGCACGGCGGGCATGATCGCCCACCTCGTCTACGGCCCCGAGAACATGCGCTTCCGCGCGGCGTCGATGTACACGAACACGCCTCCCAAGGCCGCCCAGCGCGGGCCGGGGGGCGCGCAGATCATCTCCATGCTCGAGCCGATCTTCGACAAGGCGGCGCGCGAGCTCGACATGGACCGCCTGCAGATCCGCCTGATGAACGCCCCGGGCCCGGACGTCGCGTTCGGGCCGCGCGACACGCGCCTCACCAGCGTGCACGCGCGCGAGGCCCTGGAGATGGGGGCCGAGATGTTCGACTGGGCAGCCAAGAGCGCGCTGTCCGGCCGTCGGGAGGGAACGAAGGTCACGGGCGTGGGCATCGGCCTCTCGCCGTACACGGCCGGCTCGAGAGACCGGGACGGGATGCTGGTCATCCGGCCCGACGGCAGGCTGTACGTGCACCAGGGCATCGGAAACCTCGGCACCCACTCGATCGCCGACACGGCCCGGCCCGCGGCCGAGATCCTCGGCTACAACTGGGAGGACGTCGAGATCGTCTGGGGCGACTCCGGCCGCGGCATGCCGCGCAGCACGGTGCAGGCGGGTAGCCAGACCACCCACGCGCACACTCGGGCCAACCACGCGGCCGCGATGGACGCGCTGCGCAAGGTCCGCTCGATCGCGTCGCAGACGCTCGGGGGCTCGCCCAACGCCTATTCGGTGGACAACGGACGGGTCAGCGGTCCGGGCGGCTCGATGACGATGGCTCAGGTCGCCCAGCGCGCTGTGGCGCTCGGAGGGGAGTTCGACGGGCACGTCCTCCCCGACGACATCCACGAGCAGACCGTTCCCGCCGCGCAGATGCTGGCGGGGCAGGGTCTCATGGGCATCGCCAAGGACAATTACGGGGGAGAGGGCTCGATCTACTCCTGGGTGGCGGGCTTCGCCCTCGTGGAGCTCGATACCGAGACCGGGGTCGTGGAGCTCAAGGAGTACGTGGGCATGACCGACTGCGGCACCGTCCTGCACCCGCGGAGCCTCGGTGCGCAGGTCCTCGGCGGGAGCATCCAGGGAATGGGGATGGCGATGACGCAGCGATGGGTGTTCGACCCCAAGTGGGGCGTTCCCTTCGCGAAGCGCCTGTACACGGCCCGGCCCCCGGGAATCCTCGACGTCCCGCCCGATCTCCGATGGGGCGCGGTCGGCATTCCCGACCCGCAGACGCCCGTGGGCGCCAAGGGAATCGGTGAGCCGCCGGTGGGTGCGGGTGCCGCGGCGCTCACGTCGGCGATCGCGGACGCCATGGGCGAGTGCCTGTGCCGCACGCCGTTGACGCCGGACATCCTGCTCGCGGAGCTCGAGGGCCGTGAGCTCCCGTTCGGACGTCTCGACCAGCACGTGGGCTAAGGGGAGAACGAGAGATGGCTACGATCAGGGACATGATTCCGGCGTTCGACCTCTACCAGCCGACCTCGGTCGACGCCGCGCTGGATCTGCTCGACGAGCACCGGGACGAGGCCTGGGTCCTGGCCGGCGGCCTGGATTCCTTCGACTGGTTCAAGGACCGCATCAAGAGGCCCGCCGTCGTGGTGGACCTCGGCATGGTCCCGGAGCTCCGGGGGATCCGGGACGCGCAGGGCGGTCTCGAGATCGGGGCGATGACGTCGCTCACCGACGTCGTGCGCCACCCGCGCATCCGCTCGGAGTATTCGGTGCTCGCCGACGCGGCCGAGCACGTGGCGACGCCCCAGATCCGCAACCAGGGCACGTTGGGCGGCAACGTGGGTCAGGACACCCGCTGCTGGTACTACCGCTCCGGCTGGCCCTGCTACCGCGCCGAGGGCAACACCTGCTACGCGGCCGCGCCCCAGGCGATGAACCGGGAGCACTGCATCATGGGAGCGAGCCGCTGCGTCGCGGTGAACCCGTCGGACACCGCGCCCGCGCTCATCGCGGTCGACGCCAAGATGACGGTGGAGCGCGTCGGACGCTCGAGCGAGTACGATGCCGAGGACTTCTTCATCGGTCCCTCGATCGACATCACCCGCATGACCGTCATGGAGTCGCGCGATCTGCTGACCCGGATCCACGTCCCGGCGATGTGGGCGAACGCCGACTTCTACTACGAGAAGATCCGGGACCGCGGCTCCTGGGACTTCCAGCTCGTGAGCGTGGCGGCGGCGTTCCGTCGGTCGGGGACCACGATCGAGGCGGCGCGCATCGCGGTGAACGGCGTGGCCCCCTATCCGGTGCGCCTGCACGCGGTCGAGCAGATGGTGGCCGGCGAGACGGCCACCGAGGCGCTCGCCAACGCGGCCGGTGAGCGGGCGATCGAG
>JBFFWJ010000208.1:0-6339 GCA_041570315.1 Longimicrobiales bacterium
CGAGGCCCTCGCCGCGGGCCAGCGCCTCGGCGGCGACGGCCGGCACGGGGACACGCAGTCCGCCGCGGTGCTCGTGGCCGATCCGCGGCCGGGCATGTCCCGGCGCCCGGACGGCGTCACCGTCGACATCAACGTCTGCGAGCACCCCGAGCCGGTCGGCGAGGTCCGCCGGATCTACGACACGATCTCCGAGACGCTGGGCTTTCGCACGCTCCGGCAGTACGCGGGGCAGGACGTGGTTCAGCTCAAGGTCATCCTCCACGCGCTCGGGCTCTATCGCCCGGAGGTCCCCGAGCTGGCGCTCGAGGAGCCCGGAGCCGACGTCTACGGGCCCGAGGCGGTGCAGGCCGTCGACCGCTTCCGCTCCGAGCAGGGCTGGCAGACGGCCGTGTCCGGCCTCGTCGACGCGCGCACGATCGAGCGGCTCTGGGCGCGTCTGGCCGAGGAGGGCCGCGCGGACGAGGTTCGCGAGCGCCTGCTCGCGATCGCGCGCGTGAGCCGGTAGGAGCGCCCCGCGCCTTCCGGGGCCGTGTCCCGAAGAAGAGAGCCCCCGGAGGACCGGCACACCGGCCTTCCGGAGGCTCTCCACCGCTGGCGGATCGGCGGCCCCTCGGAACCGTCGCGTGCGACGGCGGGCCGAAGACCCTCCACCCTCCCCGGCGAGATCACGACCAACGTCGCAATCGCGCGGATCGGGCGCCCCCGGAGCTCCCGGGGACTCTCGGTCACGTCCAGCGACCTCGTGACCGGCACGCCGGGTTGCCGAGGCTCCGACGCGCTGACCGTCGAGCGTTGCCGCGTCTCCCGACGGCCTCTCGTGCCCGCGCACGTCTTGCCCAGCCGTGCCCGCACACGCCGGCTGTACGGTGCATGCGCCGTGCCAGCCGTTCGCCGCCGAATGCGAGGCCCGGCCGGGACATTTCGTCCGGACGCCTCCCCTGGCGTGTGACGAATCGCCCCAGCGCTCGAGCCCGGGCCCGCCGAGCGCCGGGCTGCGCCCCTCTCGGGCCGGCCCGCCCCGCCCGGTGCAGCGAGCGCTCCGTCGGCGTGGAGCTTGCAGCGCGAGTTGGTGAGCCCGTATGTCCACTCCAGCCGAAGCGAGGCGAGACCATGCCTACCACGACGGCGCCACCCGACCGTCAGATCGAGAGCACGCACACGGAGCGAACGGCGCGTGAGGAGTACCGAGTGAAGGGCGAGAGGGTGATCGCGAAGATCAAGGAGCTCCTCCACGAGGGCAACGTCCGTCACGTCGTGATCAAGAACGAAGAGGGTCGCACGCTCATCGAGTTCCCCGTCACCGTGGGCGTCGCCGGTGCGCTGCTCGTTCCCGTCTGGGCGGCGGTCGGTGCGGTCGCGGCGATCGTGTCCAGCTGCTCGATCGAAGTCGAGAAGGTCGTCGAGGAGGGCTAGCAGCTTGGCCGTGCCGACCTTCGCCCTCGCTCTCCCGCCGGCCCCCTCCCGGGCCCGGGAGGCGCCCTCGAATCAGGAGATCGCGAGCGTGCTCGAGCGCGTCGCCGACCTGCTCGAGCTGCAGGAGGCGAACCCCTTCCGCATCCGCAGCTACCGGAGCGCGGCGGTCGAGCTGCGCGGCCTGTCCCGGCCGGCCGCGGAGATCCTCGCAGCCGAAGGCAGAGCCGGGCTTCGCGGGATTCCGGGCGTCGGGCGGGCGCTCTCGGCCACGATCGCCGAGATCGTCGAGACCGGCAGGCTCGGCCTCATGGAACGCCTCGAGAGCGAGTTGGCTCCGGAGAGCGCCTTCCGGCGCCTTCCGGGCATCGGCCCCGAGCTGGCCCGTCGCATCCATGACGAGCTGGGCGTCAGCACCCTCGAGGAGCTGGAGCACGCCGCGCACGACGGCAGGCTGCTCGCCGTCGAGGGCATCGGCGAGAAGCGGGCGCGCGGGATCAGGGACGTGCTCGCCGGGATTCTGGGACGATCGACGCGGCGAAGCGCGGCGGAACGCATCGGGCGCCACGTGCGACCCGACGTCGCCCTGCTTCTGGAGATCGACGCCGAGTACCGACACAGGGCGCACGCCAACCAGCTGCGGCGCATCGCACCTCGCCGCTTCAACCCGGCCAACGAGGCGTGGCTCCCGGTCCTGGAGGTCACCCGGGACGGGTGGGAGCTCACCGCGCTCTTCTCCAACACGCGCCGGGCCCACGAGCTCGGCCGAACCTTCGACTGGGTCGTCATCTACTACGACCGGGACGCAGAGCACGGCCAGTGCACGGTGGTGACCGCGCGGCGGGGCGTGCTCCAAGACCGGCGGGTGGTCCGCGGGAGAGAGCCCGAGTGCCGCCAGCACTACGCGCGCCGGGCGGCCCTCCCTGCACCGGACCGCTCCCGTGTCGCCTAGGGAGCCCCTGCACGAGTCCGGCATGCCTCGCGCAGGAGGAGCGCGGCACGAGCTCGTCGACCACACGTCGGAGATCACCCTGCGCCTGCGCGCCCCGAGCTATCCGCTGCTCGTCGCCGAGGCGGCACGAGCCTTCGCCGGCCTCGTCCCGGACTCGTCGAAGCTCACCGCGAGCGGTGAGTGGCGGGTGCTTCACGTCTCGGGGGGCGATCGCGCGGGCGGTCTGGTCGACCTGCTGAACGAGCTGGTCTACCTGGGCGAGGTGGATCAATGGCTGCCGCTCGAGGTCGAGGCCGAGCAGGAGGGGGCGTCGGGCGTCCGGCTCCGGGCCCGTGGCGCCGAGCTGAAGGAGCCGTTCGTATTCGTGAAGGCCGCAACCTTGCACAACGCGACCGTCCGGGACGTGCCCGGCGGGGTCGTGGGGGAGGTGACGCTCGACGTATGAAGCCCACCCTCGAGGCATCACCCGGCGCGGCCGCCATCCGCATCTCCGACACGGTCTGGGAGATCCCCGCCCACGCCCGTCCGGGCATGCGCGTTCCGGCCAGGATCTACGCCGACGGCCGGCTGTGGAAGCAGATCTCCGGGGACCGCTCCCTGGAGCAGCTCACGAACGTCGCGACGCTGCCCGGCGTGGTCGACGCGGTGTACGCGATGCCGGACGCGCACGAGGGATACGGCTTTCCCGTCGGCGGGGTGGCGGCCTTCCGCCTGTCCGACGGCATCATCTCGCCCGGGGGCGTGGGCTACGACATCAACTGCGGCGTGCGACTCCTGGCCGGCAACGTGTCCGCGACCCAGCTCGGGGACGCCCTCGAGCCGCTCGTCCACGAGCTCAGCCGGAGCGTCCCCGCGGGGACCGGCCGGGGGGGCGAGCTGGTGTTGGACGACGACGAGCTGGACAGGGTGTTCACCGAGGGCTGCGCCTACCTCGTGGAGCGAGGCATGGCCACCGAGCGGGACCTGCGGCACACCGAGTCGCACGGCTGCCTGCCCGGCGCCCGCCCGGGCGACGTCTCGGAGCGGGCGCGGCGCCGCGGCAGCGGCCAGCTCGGCACGATGGGGGCCGGGAACCACTTCGTCGAAGTCGAGCGCGTGGAGCACGTCTTCGACGCCGAGGCGGCGGCCGCTCTCGGTCTGGAGCTCGGCCAGGTGGCCGTTCTCATCCATACCGGATCGCGCGGCCTCGGCCATCAGGTGTGCACCGACTACGTGTCCCGGATGGATCGGGCCATGCCCGGGTTCGACTTCGTCCTTCCCGATCGCCAGCTCGCGTGCGCGCCGCTCGACTCCGACGAGGGGCGGGCCTATCTGGGCGCGATGAGCGCCGCCGCCAACTACGCCTGGTGCAACCGTCAGGCCATCACCCACCTCGTGCGCGGCGCGTTTCACCGCGTCCTGGGACCGGACGTCGAGCTGCGGCTCGTCTACGACGTGGCGCACAACGTGGCCAAGGTCGAGGACCACGGCGGAGAGCCCGTCTGCGTCCACCGCAAGGGCGCGACCCGAGCGTTCGGGCCGTCCCATCCCGAGACGCCCGAAGCGTACCGGGGTATCGGCCAGCCCGTCTTCATCCCCGGGAGCATGGGAACGGGATCGTACGTGCTCGTGGGACAGGATGCCGCGGCCGGACGCTCGTTCCGAAGCGCCTGTCACGGAGCCGGCCGCCGGATGAGTCGGGGCCAGGCGCGCCGGACCCGGCACGGGAGCGAGGTGAAGAGGGAGCTCGCCGAGCGCGGCATCGTGGTGCGCTGCCCCTCGCTGAAGGAGCTCGCCGAGGAGGCTCCCTACGCCTACAAGGACCTCGACCAGGTCGTGGATGTGGTCCACCGGGCCGGGCTCGCGCGCCGTGTCGTGCGCCTGGCGGCGATGGGCGTCGTGAAGGGTTGAAGGTCCTCGACATCCCCTGTCGTGACCACTTTTGTCCCAACCCGAGCCCGAGTTTCGCACGCGCGCGGGGCTCTGCGCGGGCCATCTCGGGCACGCACGTTGCATCCATGTCCGGCGACGCCGGCGCGAGGCGAGCCGCTCGCCGGCCGCACGGTGGAGCATGGACTGGAGGCATCGGATGCTCGAAGCGGAGGCGCGAGGTGGCCGCGCGGCGGACCCGATCCTCATCGTCGAGGGCGCCGACCTCCTTCGCCGCATCCTGATCCAGGACGTGGAGGAGATGGGCTACCGGGTCGAGGCGGTGGCCTCCGGCGCCGCCGCGCTCGCAGCCCTCGAGTCGGCCTCGTTCCGCGTGGCGCTCGTGGACGCCACGATCTCCGAGCCGGATGCCCGTGGACTCGGCGCGTGGGCCGCGGCCCGCGACGCGTCCACGCGCTTCATCCTCCTGGTCCCCTTCACGGGCGGTGAGGGGCTCGCCCAGGAGCCCGGACTCTTCTTCGGATCCCTGAAGATGCCGTTCGCCCAGGGCGACCTGCAGGCGCTCATCGAGAACGCCCTGGAGGACGATCCCGCTCAGGCGACCGCAGGAAGCACGAACGCGTAGCTCGCCAGCCCGTCACCTCCACGGGAGACCTCGAGGCGAGACCCGTGCGCCCGCACGATCTCGGTCGCGATCACGAGTGGCAGGCTCACGAAGGAGCCCATCTCGACCCCGCCCGTCCGTGTCCCCTCGCCCTCGTCGAGGAGGCTCGCGAGATCGTCGGCCGAAATGTCCGGGCCGGGGCCGACGACCGCGAAGCGCACGGCGTCGCCTCCGACGGCGCTCAGCTCCACGCGGATGCGCCCACCCTCGGTTGACCACGCGATCGCGTTCGAGATCAACGCCGTGAGCGCTCGCCGCAGGCGCAGCGGATCGGCCATCACGGCCGGCGCCGCGGTCGGCTCGACCACCTCGATCGCCACACCTCGCGCATCGCCCATCGGCCCCATCAGCGAGGCGGCCTTGCGAACCGCGATCCGGGGATCGGTGCGACTCCGGCCGAGGGCCGGGCGGCCCACCCGGATCGAGGTCGCGTCCAGCAGCTCCTCGATGATCATCTGCATCTCCCGGGCCTGTTGCGCCGCGCCCTCCAGGAACCCACGCGACGCCACCCTGCGGTCCGGATCGGGCGCCAGCCGGAGCAGCCGATCCAGGACCATGACGAGCGACGCCACGGGGTTGCCGAGGTCGTGCGTGACCTTGCGCAGCAGCCAGTCCCGGCCTCGGATGGCCTCCTCCGAGCGCCTCGATAGCTCGATGTGGTCCATCGAGGCCGCGACGCGGGCCGCGAGCAGCTCCGCGATCTCGATCTCGTGCACACCGACGTCCGCGGGCGCGTTCCACGAGAAGCAGAGCAGCCCGTCGGGCCGCTCCTCGCACCGCAGCGGCACGCAGATGTTCGTGGTCCGCCACTTCCGGTCGGAGTATGCGCAGAGCCGGCCATGGGACAGGGCCTGACGGAGGCCCATCGGCAGATCGGAGCGTGCGAGCGGCGTCCCCATGCGCCCCCGGCGCGCCTCGTGTCCGCCCACGCGGACGACCCTGCCGTCGGGTTCCTTGAGGTATCCCGCGCAGCGATCGGCGAAGCCCGACGACGCCAGGAGCACGACCCCGTGCAGGAGCAGCCCGGGGTCGATCGCGATCGCCGCCAGTCGGCTGGCGGCGGCCTGCAGCGCCCGGAAGAGCTCTCCCCTGCGTCCCTCGGTCAGGTCGATGGTGACGGCAAAGAGCCCGTCGACCGCTCCCGACGGCTGCCGCGACGGAATCAGCGTGACCTCCACGTCCCGGAGATCCCCGTCCGCGTGGCGCACGCGGCCCGTGAACGTCCCGGGCGTGCCCCGCAGCGCCGCACGCAGGGCCGGAAGCGCGGCATCGAGGGAGGCCTCGGTGTCGATCCGCCGCACGGCGTCCCGAAGAGACAACCCGCACAGCTCCTCGGGCGCGCGGCCCATCCACTCCGCCGCCGCCGCGTTGCCGAACACGTACCGCAGCTCGTGGTCGATGAGGGTCACGGGCATGGGCAGCGCATCCGCGATGCTCTGCACCG
>JBFFWJ010000209.1:0-6296 GCA_041570315.1 Longimicrobiales bacterium
GGGGTTCGTGGACCTGGGCGCTCGCGCAATCGCTCGGGATCGCGAGAGCGCGCCGGAGCTCGCGGCTTCGGTGACGGTGGCGCGGCTGATCGTGGCGGCGCTCCTCGTGGGGGCCGTCGGAGCACTGTCGCCCTGGCTGAGGCCGGACGCGCAGGGTCGCCTGGTCCTGGTTCTGACGTCGCTCCTCGTCGCAACCGCGGCTCTCGATCCGGCGTGGGTGTTCAAGGGCTTGGGTGCCGGGCGTCCCGTCGCGGCTTCCCTGCTCGGCCGGCGGCTCGTCTTCGCGGCCCTGGCCTTCGCGCTCGTCGCGGGCCCCGGCGACGTCACCGTGGTGCCGACGGTGCAGGTCGTCGGAGAGATGGTCGGCATCGCGTGGCTCGGCTGGAGGATCGCGAAGTGGGGGAGGGCGCGCGTGGATCTCCGCTTGGGGTGGCGTACCCTCCGCTCCTCGGCCGGGTTGGTCGCGACCAAGGTCTTTCGCACGAGCATCATCACCTTCGACGTGATCCTCCTCGGGTTCTTGGCGACCGATCTCGAAGTGGGCCTTTACGCGGCGCCGTATCGACTCTGTTTCCTCCTCATGGCCCTGGCGGGCGCGATCCAGGTGGCCTATCTGCCGGACGTCGTGCGGACGAGCGACGAACGGGAGGACACGGAGGCGGCGCGGCGTCATCTGGAGCTTTCGGCGGCGTTGGGGCTGCCGGTCGCCGTCGGTTGCATCCTGCTGGCCGGTCCGCTGATCGAAACCCTCTTCGGAGCCGCGTATCTCGAGGCGGTTCCCGCTCTGCGGCTGCTCCTGGTGAGCCTGGGCCTCCTCTTCCTCTTCGCGCCGGTCCACAACGTGCTTCTGGCAAGGGACCGCCTGGACGTTGAGAATTGGTCCATGGGAGTGGCTGCTCTGACCAACGTGGTGCTGAACGTGATGTGGATCCCTCGATACGGTATCGTCGGTGCGGCGGGCGCGACGCTCGTCGCGGAGGCGATGATCCTGCTCGCGACCGGCGCGGTCGTCTGGCGGGGGCTCCGGGGCGCCCTCGTGGGCGCCGTCGGTCGCCCAGCCCTTGCCTGCGTCGCGATGGGCGCAGCGGTCTTCCCGCTCCGCGACGGGAATCTCTTCGTCGGGGTGGGGGTCGGGGCAGCGGTGTTTCTCGCGACGCTCACGCTGGTGGGTGGGATTCCTGCCGACGCGCGTGCCATCTTCTCCCGGGTGGGATCACCGACATCCGGCGCATGAGGGGAGCGCCTCCACCCCGCTCGGGGGGGAATCCCCGACCGTAGTCCCGATTCGGGCACCCTCGGCCCGCCATCGCCTTCAACCGTCCCACGCGAGCCGCGGTGCCCCGTGGGCCCGGACCCGTCCCAAAGGAGTCCCCCGGATGACGCAAGCCGAACGGGCGACGCGCCCCCAGATCGGAGTCGGCGGCTTGCACGTCTCCGACCGTGCGAAGCAGCTCGTCGCCGAGGTGCTCGAGAGCAACCGGCTCACGTCGGGGCCGATGATGGCTCGATTCGAGCGCGCGATCGCCGAGCTCCACGACTGCCGGTTCGCCGTCATGTCCAACAGCGGGACCAGCAGTCTGCACGTGGCGCTGGCCGCGCTCCGAGAGGCGCACGGGTGGGAGGACGGCGACGAGGTCCTGGTGCCGGCGGTGACCTTCGTGGCCTCCTCGAACGTCGTGATGTACAACGGGTTGAAGCCGGTGTTCGTGGACGTCGAGCCGGACTACTACACGCTGGATCCGGCGAAGCTCGAGGAGCGCCTCACCGATCGTACCCGGGCGATCATGCCGGTGCACCTCAGCGGCCTGCCGTGCGACATGGACCCCATCATGGAGCTCGCGACGGCTCACGGCCTCCGTGTCGTCGAGGATTCGGCGGAGACGATGTTCTCGCGCTACAAGGGGAGGGCAGTGGGATCCTTCGGCGACGTCGGCTGCTTCTCGACGTACGTCGCGCACGTCGTCACCACCGGCGTCGGCGGGCTGTGCACGACGAACGATCCGGAGCTCATCGTCCTCCTCAGGAGCCTCATCAACCACGGACGCGACTCCATCTACATCCGCATCGACGACGACTCGGATGCCGAGGACATCTTCGAGATCGCCGATCGGCGGTTCAGCTTCGTGCGACTCGGTCACAGCTTCCGCGCGACCGAGATGGAGGCCGCCCTCGGCGTGGCCGAGCTCGAGAGACGCGAGGAGTCCATGGATCGTCGCCGGCTCATCGCCCGGAGGCTGACGGAGGGCCTGGACGATCTCCGCGAGTACCTGCAGCTCCCCCGAGTCCGGCCGGAGTGCGACCACGCCTTCATGTTCTACCCCCTCGTGCTGCGGGAGGCAGGGGGAGGCCGCGACGAGATCATTCGCTACCTGGAGGAGCGGGCCGTCGAGACGCGATACCTTCTTCCGCTGCTGAACCAGCCGATCTACCGACGTCTCTTCGGAGATCTCGACGACCAGTATCCCGTGGCGGCCACGCTCAACGCCCGCGCCTTCTACGTCGGGTGCCATCCGGCCATCACGGACGAGGAGGTCGAGTACATGATCGAGACCTTTCACGGGTTCTTCGCCGGGTCCCGCTGACCATGGCCACGCGTGGAAGGACTCTTCGAAGCGGTCTGCCCGGCCGGGGCGAGCGGCGCGACGAGCCGATCCCGGTCCCGTGCCAGATCTGCGGGGCGGTCACACGTCCCGGGCTCGACCTCGGCCTCCAGCCGGTCGGTGACCTCATCCTGGACCGGGCGCAGCTCTCGCAGCCGGAAACCTACTATCCGATGCAGATGCACCACTGTGACGAGTGCGGCCTCACGCAGCTCGGCCACATCGTGGACCCCGACATCGTGTACAAGGGGTTCCCGTTCCTCAGCGGCACGACCAGGACGGCCACGCTGCACCTTCAGAGCCTGCCGGCCAGACTCGTGGAGATGCTCGGGCTGGGTCGGGCGAGCTTCGCCGTCGACATCGGCTCCAACGACGGGACGCTCCTCGAGGGATGGATCCCCCACGGAGTCCGGTTCCTCGGCGTCGACCCGTCGGGGGACCCGGTGCGGATCGCCAACGAGCGGGGCCTGACCACCTGGCACGCCTTCTTCAACGAGGAGACCGCGGAGCGGATCGACGCCGAGCACGGAAAGGCCGACGCGGTCACCGCATGCGGTTGCTTCGCGCACATCGCGGCGCTGGACGGCATCATGAAGGGGATCGCGACGATCCTCGCTCCCGAAGGCGTCTTCGCCAGCGACAACCAGTACTGGCTCGACATGGTGCAGCGGCTCCACTACGACAACGCCTTCCACCAGCACCTGCGGTACTATTCGCTCCGGCCTCTCGACCGTCTCTTCGCCCAGTACGGGCTGGAGGTCTTCGACGTCGAGCGCTCCGACACCTACGGCGGGCAGATCCGCGTATACGGGTGTCACGCCGGTGCGCATCCGGTGCACGAGCGCGTGCACGAGCTGCGTGCGCTGGAGGCGGAGGCCGCCCTCTACGACGCCGCGACCCACGCCGAGTACGCGCGGCGTGTCGAGGCGAAGCGGGACGCCCTCTTCGACCGCGTGTACGAGCTGCGCAAGGCGGGCAGGAAGGTCATAGGCATCGGCGCCCCGGCGAAGGCCTCCACCGTCTGTACGTACTGTGGCCTGGACGCCCGACACCTCGACTACATCACGGAGATCAACCCGCTTCGAGTCGGGACGTACCTGCCGGGCGCCCACATTCCGATCATCGACGAAGAGCTGATGTTCGAGGACCCCGAGCCCGCGGACGCAGGCGTGCTCTTCGCGTGGAACTATGCCGACGAGGTGGTGCCGAAGCTGCGGGAGCGAGGTTGGCACGGAGAGATCATCCTCCCGTGAGCATTCCCGTTCCGGACGATGGGCGCCGCACGATTCTCTTCGGGGGCAGCGGCTTCCTGGGACCGTACATCCTCGAGCGCTGCCCCGAGATGATCTCGGTGGGTCGGAGGCCGCCGCCCACGCAGAACCGGCACGTGCGGGTGGACTCCCTGGCCGACCTCGGCGCTCTGGACGACGTCGACTTCGACCGGGTCATCTACATCATCGGCAATACCGACCACCACAACATGGAGAAGGAGCGGCTGGACCCCCGCGAGCCCAACGCCTTCGACTATCACGTAACCCCGCTGATCCAGACCATGGAGCAGCTCAAGCACCGGACCATTCGGAAGTTCGTGCACTTCTCCTCCGTGCTGGTCTACGACCCGGAGCGGATCACCATGCCGGTCTCCGAGGACCAGCCGATCGCTCCGTACCGGAATCGCTACGTCCTGAGCAAGTACATGGCGGAAGAGGTGTCGAAGTTCTACGAGCGGTGGGTGCCGATCGTAACGTGCCGCTTCTGCAACCTCTACGGCCCCACGCCGCTCGAGCGCTTCGACCTGATCCACGTCGTCGCTCGAAGGCTCCTGGCCGAGGGGGAGGCGGAGATATGGAACGGCGCGCCGAGCCGCGACTTCATCTACGTGACCGACGCGGCGGAGGCGATCCTCCGGCTGGTCGGGAGCGACTTCACGGGCCTGGTGAATCTGGGGACGGGGACCGAGACCTCGGTGCGGCGCGTCATGGAGGTGCTCGGCGAGGTGAGCGGGCGCCCCATCCGAATCGGGAACCGGCCCGTGGACGGGCCGATGCGCTTCCGGTCGGATACCAAGAGGCTGATGAGCGCGATCGACTGGGCGCCTCGGGTCGGCATCGAGGAGGGCGTTCGGGAGGTATGGGAGAAGACCAAGCTCTGGTGGAGCGAGGGGGCGTGAGGGTCGGCGTCGACGCGTGGCGGCTCCAGGGCCGCCGCACCGGCGTCGGGACGTACCTCTCGAGAGTGCTCTCGCACTGGGACCGTGAGCTGCTTCCGGCCGGCACCGAGGTGACGCTCTACTCGCCGACGGCGCTGGAGGACTCGGAGCCGGCGCTCCCGTCCAACCTCCGGCGGAGGATCGTGGGACCGGCGTGGGACATGTTGCCGTGGCAGACCCTGAGGCTCGGGCCGGCCGCCTCCGACGACGTTCTCTTCTGCCCATCGTACGCCGCGCCCCTGGCCACCCGGACGCCGACGGTCGTGGTGATCTTCGAGGCTACGCAGAGGCTCTTTGCCGCCGAGTACGATCTGCGCACGCGGCTGCTCTACAGCCCGGTGTACGGTCTGTCCGGCCGGCGAGCGAGCGTGGTCATCTCCACGACGGCCGCGGCGCGTGACGACGTCGCCCGCGCCTACCGGATACCAGCGGAGCGCATCCGAGTCGTCCCGCTCGCGCCCGCGGAGCTCTTTCGGCCCATCGACGGCGAGGCAGCCCGGGTGGAGGCGCGGGTGCGGGTCCTGGGAGACGAGCGGCCCTTCTTCCTCCACGTGGGCAAGATGACCCGCCGGAGGAACGTGCCGACGCTCCTCCGGGCGTTCGCCCGCTTCAAGAAGTGCGAAGGAACCGACCACAGGCTCGTGGTGGTGGGTCTGAGGACGACCGATCTGGACACCGAAGCGCTCGCGAGCGAGCTCGGCGTGAAGGGCGACTTCACGCATCTGGAGTACATCCCCTCCCAGGACCTCGCCGACCTCTACGCCTCCGCCGACGCCTTCGTCCTGCCGTACACGTACGAGGCACTTTCCCTGACCGCCCTGGAGGCGCAGGCGGCGGGCGCGCCGGTGGTCACCACCGACACTCCGGGGCTCCGGGAACAGACCGGCGAGGCGGCCCTCTTTCTCGACGGCGTCTCGGAGGCCGCGCTCGCCGAGGCCCTCGGGACCCTCGTGCGGGACCCGTCGCTGGGGGAGCGTCTCAGGCGGGACGGACTCGCGCACGCATCGTCGTTCTCGTGGCGGGCGACGGCCCGGCAGACCTTCGACGTCCTGGCGGACGTCGCCGGAAGGGCCGGCGCAGCCTGAGCTCGACGGCGTCGTACTACGGCAAGCGGGTCCTGGTGACCGGCGCGGCGGGATTCGTCGGCCGGCACCTGGTCGGGTCACTTTGCGCCGGGGGCGCGGACGTCGGGGCGCTCGATCTCGCCGGGGCGCTGAGCCGAGCGGAGGAGGAGGGAGCGATTCCTCCCGCAGCGGCCACCATCCCGTGCGACCTCACGCGTGACGATTCGTCGGCCGCCATCGCTTCCTTCCGGCCCGAGATCGTCTTCCACCTGGCTGGACACGCGAGCGTTCCCGCTTCCCTGGCCGATCCGGGGTCGGATTTCCGGGCGAACGTGGTCGGGACCTTCGGCCTCCTCGAGGCGGTGCGGCTCGTGCCCGAGCCGCCGGTGCTCGTCAACGTCTCGAGCGCGGCGGTGTACGGGA
>JBFFWJ010000210.1:0-6294 GCA_041570315.1 Longimicrobiales bacterium
GAGGCCTTCGCGCCGGGCGAGATCGGCGGCGACCACTTCCGATCGAGCGCGGTCTTCCTGACGCAGTCGCATCCGAAGCAGACGCAGGGCTCGGACCTGATGGTCGGCGTCTCGCTCGACCAGCTCCACGCGCAGCGCTTCGGGCAGGACACGGTGCTCCCCTCCCTGCAGCTCTGCATCGAGCCCACCGACAAGGGAGGCGGGTGCGACTACAACTACTCCTGCTCCTACACCGACTCGATCAGCTGGTCCTCGCCCTCGACGCCGCTGCCGATGATTCGGAGTCCACGGGCCGCGTTCGACCTGCTCTTCGGGGCCGGGGGCACCGAGGAGGAGCGAGCGCTGCGCCGGCGCACGCACTCGAGCATCCTGGATTGGGTGGCGAGGGAAGTGGCTCACCTGAAGCGCGAGGTCGGTGGGCTGGACCGCCAGAGGATCGACCGATACCTCGACAGCGTTCGCGAGGTCGAGCGGCGGATCCAGATGGTCGAGACGCGCAACGCCAGCGGTGAGCCCCGCGAGCTGCCCGGAGCGCCACCCGGCGTGCCCGACTCCTACACCGAGCACATGCGCTTGCTGTTCGACCTCCAGGTCCTCGCCTTCGAGACGGACATCACCCGGGTGACGTCGTTCAAGACCGGCCGGGACGCCTCGAACCGGGCCTTCCCGGAGAGCGGATCGGATCGCGGGTTCCACCCCGCATCCCACCACGGCGGCCGAGAGGAGGACATTCTCGAGTTCAACAGGATCTGCCAGTACCGCGTGAGCCAGCTCGCCTATTTCGTGCAGCGCCTCCAGGAGACGCGGGAGGGAGACGGAACGCTCCTCGACAACACCGTCGTGCTGTGGGGCTCCCCGATGGGCGACGCCAACCTGCACAACCACCGCCGCTGCCCGCTCGTCCTGCTCGGCGGCGCCGGAGGAAAGCTCCGCGGCGGGGCGCACTACAAGGCCCCCGACGGAACGCCCATGGCCAACGTCTTCCTCGCGCTCCTGCACCGGCTCGGCCACGACGACCTCGAGAGCTTCGGGGACAGCACGGCCGAGTTCCTGCTCTAGGGGGCCCCATGATCCACCGCGCCTTCGCCAGGGCATCGGCCGCGCTGTGCGCAGCCACGCTCCTCGCGGGCATGACCCCCGCCGAGGCACCCGTCGCGGACGCCGCCATGCGCGGGGACGTCGAGACGGTACGGACGCTCCTGCGCGAGGGCGCGGACGTCAACGAGGCTCAGGGCGACGGAATGACGGCGCTGCACTGGGCGGCGCACCACGGCGACGCGGAGCTCGCCGAGATCCTGCTGTACGCGGGCGCGAAGCCGGACGCGGGCACGAGGATCGGCCGCTACACCCCGCTCCACATCGCGGCGCGCGAGGCGAAGGCCGCGGTCGTCGACGTCCTTCTCGAGGCGGGAGCCGACGTCGACGCGGTGTCCGCCAACAGCGGCGCCACGCCCCTGCACCTGGGCGCGCGGTCGGGCGACGCACGGATCGTGTCCGGGCTCCTGCGGCACGGAGCCGACGTCGACGCCCGGGAGTGGGCGTGGGGCCAGACCCCGCTCACCTTCGCGGCGGCGATGAACCGGGTCGAGGCCATCGAGCTGCTGCTGGCGGCCGGCGCGGATCCGAACGCCGCAGCCCACTCGGTCGACGTCGTCGAGATGGCGGCCGCCGACCAGGCCGCCGAGGAGCGGCTCGTGGAGGCGCTGGAAGGCTTCAAGGAGCAGGAGGGCGGAGGGCCGGGCTGGCAGCCCACCCCGAGTCAGGTCCAGGCGGCGGTCGACCTCGCGCGCCGCATCCAGGCCCGCTGGCCGGACGTGCCCAGGGACGACGAGGGGGAGGAGTCCGCGGACAGCGTGGCCGACGAGGCCGCGCCGGAAGAGGAAGGGGAGCCCGAGGTCGGCGTGGCCGACTCGGTCGACGTCGCCCCCTCCTCAGAGCCCGCGGACGCGCCTCGCGAGGCCGAGGAGGGCGCGGCCGCACCCGCCGCCGAGGCCGACGCGGAGGGCGCCGCCGAGACCGGGGAGACATCCGAGGAGGAAGAAGAAGAGGGGACGCAGCTCGCGCGCCCCCTGTCCTACGCGGAGCAGGTCGGGCAGTGGGGGGGGCTGACGCCTCTCCACCACGCGGTCCGGCAGGGCCACGTCGAGGCCGCGCTCTCGCTCCTCGAGGGCGGCGCCGACATCGACCGGCCGAGCGGCGATCTCACGACGCCGCTCCTCATGGCGACGATCAACGGACAGTGGGATCTGGCGACGCTTCTCCTCGACAGGGGAGCCGACCCGAATCTGGCCAGCTCCGCCGGCGCCACCCCGCTCTACGCCGTGCTCGAGCGCGAGTGGCAGCCGCGCGCCTCGTACGCGCACCCGACCGAGCACCAGCAGCAGCAGACGACCCATCTCCAGATGATGGAGCGGCTGCTCGAGGCGGGGGCCGACCCGAACGCGCGCCTGACCAAGCACCTCTGGTACATGGAGTACACCTTCGGCGTGCTCCGCGGCAGCGGCATCGACCTGGACGGCGCGACGCCGTTCTGGCGGGCCGCCTACGCCCTCGACCTGGAGGCGATGCGTCTCCTCGCAGCGCACGGGGCGGACCCCGACATCCGCACGAGGAAGCCTCCCGAGCGGCGGCGGCGGCAATCCGCGATGGAGGAGGAAGAGGAGGAGGGCGGCCAGGAGCCTCCGTCCGGAGGCGAGGAGCCCGACAGCGCGTCGGCCCAGGAGGAAGTCGCGGGGGCGGCCGAGGACGTCCAAGCCGAACAGCCCGCGGGAGAGAAGCCCGCCGCGGACGAGGCTGACGAGGCCGGGGAGGAGACGGAAGGCGGGGAGGAGGAGGGGGGCGCAGAGGAGGAGGACGAGGATGAGTCCGGCCTCCCGCCCGTTCCCACGGGTGGGCCCGCGATCCACGCGATCCACGCCGCGTCCGGGGTCGGCTACGGCCAGTCGTTCGCCGGCAACGCCCATCGGTATGTTCCGAACGGCTGGCTTCCCGCGGTGAAGTTCCTCGTCGAGGAGATGGGAGCCGACGTGAACGCGCGGGACGCCAACGGCTACACGGCGCTGCACCACGCCGCGTCGCGCGGCGACGTCGAGATGATCCGGTATCTGGTCGAGCACGGGGCGGACGTGACCGTGGTGAGCCGCAAGGGCGAGACGACCGCCGACATGGCGAACGGTCCCGTGCAGCGGGTCCAACCCTACCCCGAGGCGATCGCGCTGCTGGAGCAGCTCGGCTCCGAGAACAACCACAACTGCGTGTCCTGCGAGTAGGCTTCACAGGCCCTCGCCCTTTGGGCGGAAGACCCCGAGATTATAGGGGTCGGGATTCCCACGCGGTCGTGCGCCTCTCCGGCGTGGGTCGACGGATCGGTCAGGACGAGGGAGCTCGGGCCGACGGGTGACGTCGGACGGGCTGGCTGCCTCACACTCGAGAATCGAGGGAATGACGGGCCATGAGCGTGCTCTTCGAAATCCTCCCCTGGATCATCGTGGGCGTCGCGGCCATCCTGGTCGTCGTCGCGCCGGGCGTCCGAATCGTGCGGCAATACGAGCGAGGCGTGCAGCTCCGCTTCGGGAGATACGTCCACACGAAGGAGCCGGGCCTTCGCCTGATGATCCCGTACGTCGATCGCATGATCAAAGTCGACATGCGGACTCTGACCTGGGTGCTGGACGAGCGCCAGGAGATCATCACGAGGGACAACGTCACCGTCCACGTCGACGCGGTGGTGTACTTCAACGTGATCGATCCCGTGAAGGCGGTGCTGGAGGTCGAGGACTACAAGACGGCGACCGAGCAGCTGGCGCTGACCTCCCTGCGGAGCGTCCTGGGCCAGTCCGACCTGGACGAGCTCCTGGCTCACCGTGACCGGGTGAATCAGCGGCTGCGCGACATCATCGACGAGCACACGGAAGAGCCCTGGGGAGTCCGCATCAGCCTCGTGGAGGTCAAGGACGCGCTCCTCCCCGAGGGGATGCAGCGGGTGATGGCCCGACAGGCCGAGGCGGAGCGGGAGAAGCGCGCCAAGATCATCCACGCCCACGGGGAGTACGAGGCGGCCGAGACGCTCAAGCGAGCCGCGGCCGTCATCGCGTCCGAGCCCATCACCCTCCAGCTGCGCTATCTGCAGACCCTGGTCGAGATCTCGGGTGAGAAGAGCTCGACGATCATCCCCTTGCCCCTGGACGTCGTCAGCACCACGATGGCCCAGCTCGTCAAGAGGGACTCGGGGTCGGCCTAGCCGCCGAATCGCGCTGCGGCTCCTGCGCGCCTCGCCCCGTCGTCGCGGCGCCTCGCCGATCCGGGTGTCGGCGTAACGAAGCGATCAATCCCGTCTAGCGGACATGAATTCGGGTGCATGGCTTGACCGCTCAGCGAGGACTCGGGTCTTCACGATTCGAGCCAGGAGAATGGGGTTGGGACGCCAGCTGGGCGGCCCTCTTCGAGGAGCACGGCGGGGCTGGTGAGCCCGCGAGGGTCGTCACGGAGCATCGGACCCGCTGGACGATCCAGACGGCATCCGGCACCCGCGACGCCCGAATCGCCGGCACCTCCGAGGGACTCCTTCGTCCGACCGTGGGTGATTGGGTCGCGGTGTCGCCGGGCACCGATGCGGACGAGCCGTGGAGCATCGAACGCGTGCTACCCAGGCGGTCCTGCTTCTCTCGCGGCTCGGCGCTCGACGGCTCCGAAGAGCATGTGCTGGCCGCGAACGTCGACCGCGTCTGGATCGTCCACGGGCTGGACACACGACTCAACACCCGACGACTCGAGCGCTATCTCGCCGTGGCATGGGAGAGTGGAGCCTCGCCCGAGTTCGTTCTCATGAAGTCGGACCTCGCCGCCGATCCGGACACAACCGTCGAGCAGGTCGAGGCGATCGGGTTTGGCACACCGGTGTGGGTCGTCGGCCAGGACGACGAGAGGTCTCTCTCACGGTTGGCCGCCAGCCTGGCGCGAGGCGTCACCGTCGCATTGCTGGGTCCTTCGGGAGTCGGCAAGTCGACGCTGGTGAACCGACTCGCTGGCGCCGTCGTGGCCAGGACGGGCTCGGTACGGGCCTGGGACCGAAAGGGCCGGCATACCTCGACCGTTCGCGAGCTCTTTCAGCTCCCGGGTGGCGCTCTGCTGCTCGATACTCCCGGGCTGCGACAGCTCAGAGTCTGGGAGCTCGACGAAGGGCTGGCGCGTGCCTTCCCCGAAATCGACGAGCTCGCCCAAGACTGCCGGTTCCGCGACTGCCGCCATGACACCGAGCCGGGCTGCGCGGTGCTCGCTGCGGTGGAGAGCGGCACGCTCCTCCCCGAGCGGCTCGAAAGCTACCGCAAGCTCGAGGCGGAGGCTGCGTACCAGCTTCGGAGGACCGATCCGGTCGCCGCGAACGAAGCCATCGCTGCGCTCAAGGCGGCGATGAAGAGCCTGAAGCACCACCCCAAGTATCAGGCCAGGAAGTAATGGGCAGGTTTCAGCCGTGCGGCTCGGCCCCTCAAGCCGGGCGTCATGATTCCCGATGGGACAATACGGGATTCCCGTTGGGACAATACGGGGGAGCGATGAAGCACAGGCCGTGGAGACTCGCTGGACTGGTGGCCGCCGTCGGGCTCCTGAGCACACCAGCCGCTTCGGCGTCTCAACAGGGCATGAGCTTCGACGAGCTCGCGGCCCTGGAGTGGACGAGTCCCGATGCTCGCATTCCGTACGGCGAGGACCCGCTTCAGTTCGGTCACCTTCGCCTGCCCGAACAGGCTGGGCCTCATCCGGTCGTGGTCTTCATCCACGGTGGGTGCTGGCTCGCGTCGTACGACATCAGACACGCGGGGCCGGCCGAACAGGCCTTGGCGGATGCAGGGTATGCGGTGTGGAGTCTCGAATACCGGCGGGTCGGAAACGAAGGAGGCGGCTGGCCGGGAACGTTCCTGGACATAGGGCGTGGGGTGGACCACGTGTCGGAGCTGGCCCGCGACTACCCACTGGACCTGGATCGGGTGATCGTGAGTGGGCATTCCGCAGGGGGCCATCTCGCCTTGTGGGCGTCCGCCCGACCGCAGATTCCCGCCTCGAGCGAGCTGTACGTGCCCGAGCCCCTCGATGTGCACGGCGTGTTGGCTCTTGCGCCAGCTCCGAACCTGGAGGATCTGCACGCTCGAGGCGTGTGCGGAGATGTCATCGACGGCCTGATGGGTGGCCCGCCGGATGCGTACCCGGCACGCTACGGCGCCGGATCGCCGATGCGACTGGTCCCGGACGGCGTACCTCAGCGCCTGATCGTCGGCCGACTCGATCGCGCGTGGGCAC
>JBFFWJ010000211.1:0-6288 GCA_041570315.1 Longimicrobiales bacterium
AGCCTCTTTTACTTCGCTGCCGACGAGAAGTCGGACACGCAGGAGCATCTGCGGCTCCTGATGGAGGGGGCGCGCTACGCGGACCAGAACGGCTTCGAGGCGGTGTGGACGCCCGAGAGGCACTTCCACTCCTTCGGGGGCGTGTACCCGAACCCGTCGGTCACCGGGGCGGCGATCGCGGCCGTCACCCAGAACGTCAAGATCCGCGCGGGAAGCGTCGTCCTCCCCCTGCACGATCCCATCAGGGTGGCCGAGGAGTGGTCCTGGGTCGACAACCTCTCCAACGGCAGGGTCGGGGCCGCGATCGCCTCGGGATGGCACGACCGCGACTTCGTGTTCGCCCCCGATCGCTTCTCGGAGCGCCGCGACATCATGTTCGAGGCCGTCGAGACCGTTCAGAAGCTCTGGCGTGGGGAGTCGATCAAGAGGATCGGCGGGAGCGGCAAGGAGATCGAGATCTCGACCCTCCCCCGCCCGGTTCAGGACTCGTTTCCCGTGTGGGTCACGGCGGCGGGCACGCCACGCACGTTCGAGCGGGCGGGCGAGGCGGGCTACAACCTGCTGACGCACCTGCTCGGCCAGAGCGTCGATCAGCTCGCGGAAAAGGTCGCGATCTATCGCGAGGCGTGGTCGAAGGCGGGACACGCCGGCCGCGGCCAGGTCACGCTCATGCTGCACTGCTTCGTCGGCGACGACGTGGAGGCGGTGCGCGAGACGGTGCGGGAGCCCTTCACGGCCTACCTTCGTACCGCCGTCGACCTGATCGGCAGGCTGGCCGAGAGCCGGGGTCAGGACATCCGCGCGGCCGACTTCTCCGACGAGGACATGGACGCGCTCCTCGAGCACGCCTTCGACCGCTACTTCGAGACCAGCGCGCTCTTCGGAACGCCTGCGAGCTGCCTGGAGATGGTCGACCACCTCAAGGAGGTCGGAATCGACGAGATCGCCTGCCTGATCGATTTCGGCGTGTCGGCTCGGGACGTCATCGAGAGCCTGGGGCGTCTGAAGGAGCTCATGGAGCGCAGCAATGCCTCAGGGGGCGGGGCAGGCCGGTACTCGGTCGCCGAGCAGATCCGTCGGCACGGCGTGTCCCACCTCCAGTGCACGCCCTCGATGGCCGGGCTGCTCGTCGAGACCGAGGACGATCGCGAAGCTCTCGGCGACCTGAAGAAGCTGATGATCGGGGGTGAGGCGTTCCCCGTGAGCCTGGCGACCCGGCTGCGGTCGATCACGGACTGCGACATCGTCAACATGTACGGGCCCACGGAAACCACGATCTGGTCGTCGACGCACCAGCTCGACGGCGCGGAAGGCCCGATTCCCATCGGCCGCCCGATCGCGAACACCCAGCTCTACGTCCTCGACGCGGGGGGCGAGCCGGTTCCCCAGGGCGTCCCGGGTGAGCTGTGCATCGGGGGTGACGGCGTCGTGCGGGGCTATCTCGACCGGCCCGAGCTGACCGCGGAGCGGTTCATCCCCGACCCCTTCGCGACGCGGGAGGGCGCCCGCCTCTACAGGACGGGAGACCTCGTGCGCTACCGGGGTGACGGAACCCTCGAGTTCCTCGGACGGCTCGACCACCAGCTCAAGATCCGTGGACACCGCATCGAGCTCGGTGAGATCGAGGCGGTCCTCTCCGAGCACCCCTCGGTTCGCGAGGCGGTCGTCGTTGCTCAGGACGACGGTGCGGGTGACAGGCGCCTGGTGGGGTACGTGATCGGAGACGGCCAGGAGGTGGCCGCGTCCGAGCTTCGGCGCCACCTGCTCGAGCGCCTGCCCGAGTACATGGTGCCGACCCACTTCGTGGAGCTGGACGCGTTCCCGCTCACGCCGAACGGCAAGGTCGACCGGAAAGCCCTGCCCGCGGCCGACCCGGCCCAGCGCGCCGTCGAGGTAGAGTACGTCGCGCCCACGAGCGACCTCGAGGAGCGAATCGCGGCGATCTGGCAGGACGTGCTCAACGTGGAGCAGGTCGGCGTGGACGACAACTTCTTCGACGTCGGGGGCAACTCGATCCTGACGGTCCGGGTCCACAATCGGCTGCGCGCCGCCGTCGACCACCCCTTCGTGCTGACCGACCTCTTCCGGTATCCGACGATCCGCGTCCTGGCGGCCCACATCGGGCAGGGCGAGGCAGGCCACTCGATGGAGCAGCGCGAGGTCGAAGAGAGCCAGGACCGGGGCGCCGCTCGCCGGCAGGCGCTGGGTCGGCGTCGGCGACGCGCCTGACGGGTCGCGGGAGCCGGTCCGGGGGTTGTGATACCGCCGCGCGGGGAGGCGAGGGCGGCGTGGGGCGAGCCGCGCCGGAGCGTTGCGTCCGGCGCGGGCTCCGTGCGGTCAGACGGCGCCGGCTTCCATCGGGACTTCACCCTTCCAACGGCTCGCGACCCAAGCCGCTGCACGTTCCGTCACGTGAGCCTGATCGTCGAGGTTGGCGAAGATGTGGTCCGCCTGGGGCATGAACTCGATGTCGAGGAGGTCGCCGAAGTCGACTCGGGGAAAGCTGTCCCAGTACTGTGACTCGTAGTTGTAGAAGGCGTCGAGCCCGCCGGTCATGACGTTCAAGATCGCGACGTTGCGCGCGCAGAGCACCCGAAGGGTCTCCTCGACCTGCTCCCGCGGCGGGAACTTTCTCCGGTACTCGGGCGCCTGGAACTCGAGCTCCATCGACTCATCGACGCCCTCCTCCCTGACCGGGCGAGGGGCAACGGCGAGGTTGCGTCTCAGGAAGCTCATCCACGCGGCCGGGCGTAGCAAGCGCGGCCCGTAGTAGCGCACGTAATACTGCCAGGTGCGGTACGCGTAGGGGTCCATCTGGAGGATCCCCACCACGCGCTCGTCCCTTCGAGCGACCGCGAAGCCCATGTCCGCGCCCGAGCAGAGGCCGATCAGCACGAATTGCTCGAAGCCTCGGCGCTTCGTCAGGTAGTCCATGGCCTCCTGTACCTCGAGCGGCGCGCTCTCCACGAAGGGCAGCACGTCCTTGCGCGCTTCGCTGTCTCCCACCCCGGAGTGGTCGAATCGCAGCGAGGTGACGCCGTCCCGAGCGAGTCGCCGCGCGATCTGCACGTAGAGCCGGCACGCCCCGACGTGGTGCAGGATGCCGGAATTCAGGAGGATGACGCCCGGCCGGCCGGGCACCGCCCGGTCCGAGAGCGGCTCGGTGAGGACGCCGACGAGCGTTGCCGAGGTTCCGAAGCGAATCGCCTTCTCCTTCACGTCCCGACCTCCGCGAGGCACTCGACGATGTCCTTGATCACCCCGTGGGGCAGAAGCATGGACCCGAACTCGTCGACCTCGCTCCAGTTGTTCGGGCTCTCGATGTACCGGTAGGTCACCGGAGCCCCGACGGCGTCGAGATGCCGGACGAGCTCGTGGAACTCCGGAGCCTCCTCCGACACGGTGACGAACACGTTCTGCGCTCCGGGACGGGCGAGGTGCAGGAGGTCGAGCTCGGCAAGCCTGCCGCGCATGCGCGACGTCAACGGAAAGCCTCTCACGTTGACGACATCGGCTCGCTCCGAGCGGGCTCCGTTGTTCTGGACCGCCCCGCTGTCCCGCAGGAGCTCGTCGAGATAGGTGCGTCCGTCGACGACCGCGTCCCATACGACCAGCGCGCTCAGGTCGATCCGGCGGGTGGCGGCCTCTGCCGCGAGGCTCGCCCCCAGCCGCAGGCCGACGAGGGAGAGCTTCGATACGGAGGCCGTGTCACGGAGCTCTTCCAGCGCGACACCGACGTCCTCGACCCACTGTTCGAGGCTCCCTTCGACACCCTCGCCATAGGAGTCCCCCGTGCCGAAGTAGTCGAAGCGCATGACGTGGTGGCCGTCCTTGGTGAGCATGGTCGCCAGCTGTCGGAAGGCGCGATGCGACCGCATGTACTCCTGCCCGAACGGCGCGCACAGGACGACGCCGCTGTCCCTCGGGCTCGAGGCTCTGGGGGGATGGTAGACGCCGTAGAGCTTCGTTTCCGAGGATCCGAAGAAGAATGGGTTCATCGAGTTCGGGGGGGGACGTTGTCGCCAGGGCGCCCGCACGCGGCGCGCTTGGAGCGGCGCAGGACTCGAGGGGGTGTCAATGAAAGATGCGAGGAAACGAGCGACGACGACAATGCTTTCGCTCGAGCGCGGCGCACTCGCCCGAGGGACGCAACGGGCTATCGGGCTCCGCCGCCGCCGCTCCAGCTCGCCCGCAGCGATTCCCGGTCGATCGCGACGCCCCCCCGGTACACCGCGTCGATCCGACGCGTGTTCGCGATGTCCTCGAGCGGATCGGAGCCCAGCACGATGAAATCGGCTCGCTTCGAGGGTGCGAGCGTTCCGCGATCCGTCAGCCCCAGCACCTCCGCGCCGGCGGCCGTGGCGGCACGGATCGCCTCGAGGGGCGGTAGGCCCGCCTGCACCAGTGCCTCGAGCTCGCGGTGCTCCGTGAAGCCCGGGGCCTGACTGGAGAGGCCCGTATCGCCGCACAGGACGAGCCGGACGCCGCCCGCGTGCAGGCGTCGCAGGCTGCGTTCGAGCCGCTCGTAGGCGGTGCGCGCCCGCTCCACCGCCTCCGGTGTCGCACCCTCGATCGCCGCCCGCCACTCCGCGATCACGTCGGGCGTGACGGTCTCGGCCAGCACGGGGTCGTCGACCCAAGTCGGAGGATCGACCAGGCGCTTCTGGATGGTCATGGTCGAGCACTGGAACACGCCCCGATCCCGAATCAGCGAGACGAGCTCCTCGTCCACGCCGGGCTCCGCGCGGACCATGTGCGCGAATCCGTCCACACCGGCGCGCACCAGGTCCTTCGCGTCGTCCAGGTAGTATACGTGAGCCACCGCCCGGAGCCCCAGCTCGTGGGCCTGTGCGATGACCGCGCGGTAGACCTCGGGGGTGAGCTTGCGGCGCGTCCCGTTGCGGTCGTCGACCCAGAGCTTGACGATGTCGGGGTCGGCCTCGGCCAACCCGCGGACGTGGAGCCTCGCCTCCTCGGGCGTCGCGGCTTCGAGCACGACGTCGGTCGCGAAGAAGGGACCGCCGTTCGGGGCCCCCGGCGTGGGAGCCACGACCCCCGGCCCCGCCGTGAAGAGCAGGGCCAGATCCGGGTCGACGAGGAGCCCCGCGCGCTGCTCGTCGCGGATCGCGATCTCGGTTCCGTCGCGGTCCGTGCCCAGCGATTGGACGACGCCCACGCCGTAGTACATCGAACGACGGAGATGGTCGAGCACGTTCTCACGGCTGTACTGCTCGCTCGAGGTCTCGACACCGCGCAGGTACCCCACGTGCCCATGCACGTTGACGAGCGTCGGCATCACCGTCGCACCGGTCAGGTCCACGGTCTCGGCCTCTTCCGGCTCCTCGACGGCGCCGCGGGGCCCGATCGCCGCGATGAGCCCGTTCCGTACGACGATCACGGCATCCTCGACCGGCGGGGTTCCGTCGCCCGTGATGACTCGGGCGCCGTGGAAGACCCGTACCGGGCTCCTCGCCTCTTCCCCGGGCTCGCCCCCGCACGCGCCCAGGAGCGTCGCCCCGAGCAACGCCGCGGTCATCTTCGATCGCACCATGCCGCTCCTCGATGGTTTCCTGAGGCGGGGCCGCCATCGAACCCCTCGCCGGGCCCTCGAGGCGCCGCGGGCCGGCACGCACCAGGAGATCGTCTTCGCGGCGCCGGCGCAATGCCCCGGGCCCGGGGGCTCGACCGGGCCCGGCTCGCGCCTCACGCGAGCCACCGGAAGGCGGCGAGCACCGACCCGCAGGCGACGGGAACGGCCAGATTGTCGTCGAGGGGCCAGGCGCGTCGCTCGGCGAGGGTGACGGCGAGCGCCGTCGAGCATCCGATCGCGAAGCCGTGGCGCGAGCTCAGGATCCCGGCGGACAACAGGTAGAAGACCGTGGTCCCGAGCACCGTGCCACCGAGGAACGGCGCCCTGCCCCAGCGACGGCCGAGGTAGCTGGCCGCGGAATCCGCGACCGCGAGGACCAGGACCGCGGAGACGGCGTCCTGACGGTGGAACGCCGCGACCACGATCAGCACCCCCAGCGCGTACCACGTGGAGGAGGCCAGCCCCCTCGCCTCCCTCGGCGAGGCCAGCGAGGAGAAGAAGCGGAAGAAGAGCCGGTTGGCGCGCGCGCTTCGGAGGCGCAGGACGTCGACCAGGAGGAGCACGGCGAGGACCGTGGCGAGAATGGTGACGGCGGTCCAGCGTGACAGGGGCGACCAGGTCAGGGCGGCCGCGATGGTGACGCCGGTGAAGGCATGGAAGAGCTTGCGCCAGGGCTGCGGCCCGTCCGTGCGCTCGAC
>JBFFWJ010000212.1:0-6282 GCA_041570315.1 Longimicrobiales bacterium
GCCCCACCGTGAGCCCGCCACGTCCAGCCGCTCGACGAACCCCGTCCAGCGCCGATCTTCGACCCCTCCGGCAGCCGCCAGCTCGAGGTCCTCCCGCCCGGTCCAGAGCGAGGCCCGGATCGCGTGGGTCCCGGGAGCCCCGCGGACGCCGACCGCGACCGAGTCGGCCGGCCACGCTCCGAGCGTGATCCCTTCGCCCCGGGCCTCCACGTCGACCGCGCCTCCCGGAGCCGTGTCGACCGTGCCTTCCACGAATCCGCTCGTCACCTGGAACCCTTCGCCGACGATGTCCGCGGCCGAGAGCGAGACGCTCAGCCGGGGCGAGGCCCGGCTCCCGCTCACGAGCCCCGAGCCGTCCACGGCGCCGTGCACGCCGTATCCCGCGACCCCGAGGTCAGGCACGGCGGCGGTCCACGCCAGCCGGAGGGTGTCCGACACGGCACCGTGGACGAACAGCCGGCTCGAGCCCCACTCCGCGTCCAGCCAGCTGAGCTCGATCCGCGCCGTCTCCCAGTCGACGCCCGCCTCGGTCCGCCGGACGCCGAGCCGAGCGAAGGTGGATGCCGAGGCGGGGGCGTCGCCGAGCGTGCCGTGGATCGTGTCGATCGTCACGGTCGCCGCGATCCGCTCTCCGGCGAGCGAGCCCTCGGCACGACCCTCGAAGGAGAGCGCCCCGTGCCACGGAACGCTGTCCGCGAGGAACGCCCGCGTTGCGAGATCGTGCCCGGAGAGCTCGGCGTCCCAGCGCACCTGCGGGGCCCAGGCCACCGTGCCCGCACCCGAGAGCCGACCGGCCGAGGCCTCCACCAGGACGTCCTCGGCGACGAAGCGCTCCGGAGTGCCCGCACCGTGCAGGCGAACCCGCGAGGCGGGCCAGGGGGGCGCCGAGACCCGCGCGTCGGCCTCGACGCGGTACGCGTCGCGGGAGCCGCTGATCCGCGCGGCGCCGTCCGGGCTGCGGACGGTCGGCTCGCCTCGCAGGGGCCACCGAACGTCGGACCAGGCCAGCGCCAGGCTGGCCGAGGGGCCGTCGGCAGGGAAGGCGACCTCGCCGGCCAGCTCGGCGCGAGCCTCTCCGAGGCGGACGTCGAGCCGCTCGACGAAGACGGTCCCTCCGTGCCAGGTGACGGATCCGCCGAGCTCCGCCGGTCCGGTGGCCGGCGCGTCCACGAGGGCGCTCAGCGTCGCGGCGAGCGAGTCCGGGGTCCCGCGCAGGTCGACGACGACGCTCGCGGTCGCTTCGGGCGCCTCGGGAGCGAGGCGTCGGACGTCGGTCTCGGCGATCTCCAGCCGGCCGTCGACGACGCGGCGGGCCAGGGGATCGCGCACGTGCCCGGCGAAGGTCGCCGCGATCGGCTCTCGCAGGGACGTCGTGAGGTCCACCCTGTCGAGGTCTCCCTCGGCCTCGACGCGCCCGACGACGGGACCCGGCTCTAGGCCGGTGAGGTGCCAGGAGGCCTCCACGCGGAAGGGATGGCGATCCTCCGGTGTGACGTGTCCGCTCAGGCGCACCCGGCCCATCGGCCCCGCCGCGTCCAGGCCCGCGATCACGATCGCCGTGTCGACGGCGACCCCGGACAGGGTCAAGCTGTCGATCACCGTGGGCGCCGCCCCGGGACCGCCCGAGAGGATCTCGATGTCGCGGAGCGTCGCGCGAGCCAGCTCGACGTCGAGGGGAGAGGCGAGGGTCGGCGGCCCCGCGTCCCCGTCCGGCTTCACCACTCCCTCCTCCACCGGCGCGCGCAACGACACGCGGACGCCCTCGACGTCGAGGGCGCGCACCTCCAGGGAGCGCCTGAGGAGGGGAAGCAGTCGCCACACGACGCGCACGTGCTCGATGTCGGCCGCCGCCGCCTCGCTCTCGTACCGGAGCCCGCGCAGCTCGATCGGGCCGAGCAGCCGCCCCGCGACCTGCTCGACGTGGAGCGTGGGGGGTAGCCGTGGCTCCACGAGCCGCCACGCCGCGCGGAGCCCCGGCTCGGTCGCCAGGAGGAGCCACGCGCCCGCCGCCGCGACCAAGCCCACGAGCCCGACCGCTACGACACGCACGCGCGAGACGCGTCGGAGCCGCGCGCTCACAGCTCGGGCCCCACGTTCAGGTGAAGCCGGAAGGGCCGGCCGGACGCGGAGACGGCGAAGGCGCCGTCGAGCCGGATCATGCCGACCGGCGAGCGCCACCGGATTCCCAGACCCAGCCCCGTCTCGAGCGGGTCGGAGAAGGAGTCCACGGCGTTGCCGTGGTCGAGGAAGGCGGCGAGGCCCCAGCCGTCCAGCACCCGGACCTCGGCTTCGACGCTGCCGACCAGGAGGCGGGAGCCTCCCTTGACCGCGCCCGACTCGTCGAGGGGGCCGAGCGCGCGATAGCCGAAGCCTCGGACGCTGCGGTCTCCGCCGGCGAAGTAGCGGATCGAGCCCGGAAGGCGCGAGAAGCTGGACGTGAACAGCGCCCCGACCTCGAAGCGGGCCCGCAGGCGCGTGCCGGCGGTCGGGCTCCGCACGACCCGCGCCTCGGCTCCGAGGTCGAGGAGGCGCACGTCGCCGACGACCGCGTCGTGGCTGCCTCGCAGTCCGAGCCGGACCATGCTTCCCCACGTCGGGTCCAGGCGGTCGTCGGCGCGCACGCGCGAGACGCCGGCGCCGAGAAGGAGGAGCGTGGTGATCCCCCGCTGCACCCCCACCTCGTAGTCCGAGCGCTCCAGGGTCAGCCCGATCTCGTTTCTCCAGCCGCGCCACAGGCCCGCGACGTTGCCGCCGACCAGCCAGGTCTCGGTGTCGCTCGTGGTCGGGTGCGCGTCGACGTAGGCGGCCGAGAAGGAGAGCATGCTCGCCGCGCGGCTCCGCAACGGCACGAAGTACCGGGTGGAGACCCGGTACTCGACCGCCGCGACCCACGCGTCCGTCTCCGCTCGGTGCCCCTGCCGGTTGAGCCGTCGGAGCTCGGCGTGGAAGGTGGCCCGAGGTCCCGTGTCGCTTCCGTACCCCGCTCCCACCGCATACCGTTGCGGCCTGCTCGGCGACAGGGACACCTCGATCGGGACCACGCTCCCCTCCGCCAGGTCGCGGCGCGGCACGATCTCGACGGCCGTGAAGTACGGGCCCTCGGTCAGCGCGGTCTGCAGCGCGAGGAGCCGGCCCGCCTCGAAGGGGTCACCCGGGCGCCACGGCACGAGACGCTGCAGGAGCTCCGGATCGAGCGCGTCCTGTCGGAACAGGACCGGCCCCAGGACGTAGCGCGGTCCGGTATCGAAGTGGAGAACGATCCGGGCCGTGTGCTCCTCTCGATCGACGCGCACGACCGAGGAGTCGAAGGCCGCGTCGAGGTAGCCGTTTTCGGCCGCCGTCGTCGCGAGCTGTCCCTTCGTGGCCTCGTACGCCGAGTGCGACAGCCGGGCGCCGACCTCGAGGGGCTGGCGCCGGAGGACCTCGCCGAACACCTCGTCCTCGGCTCCGGGCCCCGTGATCCGCACGTCGGCGCTCGACAGCAGGACCGGCCGGCCCGGCACCACGTCGAGCGTGACGTGCCAGCGGCGGCCGTCGTACGCCAGCGAGTCCCGGACGGTGGCCTCGTAGTATCCGAAGGGCTCCAGGGCGGCGCGAACCTCCCGGGGCGCGCGCGCCAGCAAGGCTCGCACCCGCTCCTCCGTGAGCCGGGTCCGATCCGGCACGCGCGCGACGCCCGCCGTCGCCAGGACGTTGTCGCGGAGCTGCCCTCGGATTCCTCGGACTTCCGTGCGGACTTCCCTCTCCTGACCCGCGGCCCGAGGGGGGCCGGCGAGCACGAGGACCACGATCGCCGCGTGACCGAGGACGCGTGGAATCCGAGCTGCTGTGCTCATGGGACGTAGGAGCGGGGCCAGGTCCGGCGATGCCACCTTGAAGATACCGTGCAAACGGCGCAGGCGGGTCATCGGGCCTGTCGTGCCCGGGCGAGCGGACGCGGTGCGCCGGGAGCGGACGGGAGTCCCCGGCGGACCCGACGGGCGTGAGGCGGGCCCGAGCTATGGGGCCGCCGGACCCCTCGCTTCCGGCCGCGAGGGGGCGCCGTCGCCCGAGCCAAGCGAGAGCTCGAACAGGCGCCGGAACGGTCGCACCCAGAATGGACTCACGAGCAGCGACACGAAGATCACGGAGATCGTGAGTTGGTAGCCGAAGGACGTGATCAGTCCCCCGTCCAGGCCGATCGCGGCGAGCACGAAGCTGAAGTCGCCGGCCTGGGCCAGGACCGCGCCGGCGAAGAAGCTGTGACGCCACGTACGACCGAAGACCCGCACGATGCCCGCGTTCACGAACGTGTTCGTGAGCAGAACGCCGCCGGCGAGAAGCGTGATCAGAGGCCAATTCTCCCGGACAAACGGGACGTCGAGCAGGAGACCGATCGAGACGAAGAAGAGGGCGACCAGGATCACGCGAAACGGCTCGAGGCTCTTGGTGACCCATTCGGTCTCCTCGGCCGAGGAGATCACGATGCCGGCCAGGAACGCACCCAGTGCCGTCGACAACTCCAGCAGCGCGGTGGTGAGCGCCGCGGCGAAGCACACGAGCGCGGCCGCGAAGACCTGGAGCTCGTGGTCGTCGCGAAGCCGCTTGGCGAACGGCAGGCGTATCCGGTCCTGGCGAAGCAGCCAGACGCCGAAGCCCACGACCGCGAAGGAGCCGAGGACGGGCGCAGCCATGCCGCGCAGCGAGGTGGCCGGCCCCTGGGCGAGCAAGCCCAGCGTGAGGACCATCGGAGCGACCGAGAGGTCCTGGACGATGAGGATGCCCGTGACGTCCCGGCCGAGCTGGGAGCTCAGGTGGCCCCACGTGTGCAGCATGGAGACCACGACGGCCGTGCTGCTGAGGCTGATGACGAACCCTACGAGAACGACGCGCTCCGCCGGCCAGGAGAGCCAGAGTCCCAGGCTCGAGACGGCGAGCAGGCTGAGCGCGATCTGGAGCGCGGTGCCGACGACCGCGACGCGCCAGCTCGCCGCGAGACGCGGGAGGGACATCTTCATTCCCACGAAGAAGAGGAGCAGGATGAGGCCCAGGTCCCCCAGCCGCGAGATGGCGTCGGTGTCGGAGTAGAGCGCGAGGCCGTGTGGCCCGAGCACGATGCCGGCCAGGAGATAGGCGACCACGTGGGGCTGGCGGAGCCGGCGGAGGACCAGCCCGATCACGAGCAGCACCAGCATCGACGCGACGAGGCGCGGGAGGATCGGATCGGCGTGCATCTCGGCTTCGGAGGCGTAGGGGAAGTGCCGCTCGCGCGGACGCGCGGGTGCCGGCCACAGCCTGGCCGGTGGCGTCAGGCCTCGTCGGCCACCAGCGTCGGGCGTGGTGGCGGCGCGTCGAAGTGCACGTCGAGCTGCGGGAAGGCGATCGTGATGCCGGCATCCCGGAGGGCCCACCAGATCGCCTTGTTCAGCTCGGATCGCGCCCGGGCCGAGTCCCACGGGTCGGAGACCCAGATCGAGACCTCCCAGACCACCGACGAGTCCCCGAACTCCGACAGGAAGATGGTAGGGTCCGACTCCGCCGCACGCTCGGGGAGCTCGTGAGCGGTGGCGGTGAGCACCTCCTCGACACGCCGCATGTCGGAGCCGTACGCGACGCCCACGCGCGTGCGCACCCGGTAGAAGGAGTTGCTGAGCGTCAGGTTCCTCACCGTGGACTGGACGAGGATGGAGTTCGGGATGATCAGCTCCTCCTCTTCCCGCGTGCGCGCCACCGTGGCTCGGGCGCGCATGCGCACCACGCGCACGACCGTGCCCTCCACCTCGAGGACGTCGGTCTCCGTGATCGAGCGCTCCGCGAGGAGGATCACGCCCGCGACGAAGTTCTGCAGGATGTTCTGGAGCGCGAACCCGATGGCGACCGCGACGACGGCGCCGGCAGCGAAGATCGTAGCGAGGCTGATGCCGATGGTCTGCAGCGCCACCGCGAAGCCGAGAAACAGCACCGCGTAGTGGAGCAGCCGACGCGTCGTGGCGATGGTGCCGGGCTGACGCAGCCCTCCCCGCGCGAGGAGCCGCTCCGCGACGTTCTGGACGATGCGCGAGATCCAGAGCGCCGCGAGGAGGATGAGCACGAAGGTGAGGACCGACGCGCCGGTGATCGTCGTGTCACCGACCGAGAAGAGCTCGTACGAGAGGATCTCGCGTACCGTAAACGCGACGTCGCGGAAGTTCATGCAGGGCCCCGCTTCGGGTGGAGGAGCTCCGGCGCGGCCACGCGGTACCGCCGAAGTGAGCGCAAGATCCGGTGGGTGGCGGGTGGCGGCAAGCGAAGGCTGCCGCTCGC
>JBFFWJ010000213.1:0-6253 GCA_041570315.1 Longimicrobiales bacterium
CGCCAGCACCTCGTTGCGGACCTGCCCCGCGGCGCGGTCCTCTGCGGCCCGCTGGGGGATGTCGACGACCTTCGAAGCGATCGACACGTCGGCCCCGAGCTCGATCAGCACCCGAACGGCGGCGATCCGCCCGGCGGACGCCGCGAACCGCAGCGGCGCCGGGAACCAGGAGCCCTCCCTCGCGTCGACGTCGGCCCCGTGCTCGACGAGCGCCCGGACGGCGCGATCGCTCCCGGAGGCCGCCGCGAAGTGCAGGGCCCTCGCCGCTCCCGTCGAGGTGGCCGCCTCCGGATCCGCGCCGGCCCTCAGCAGAACCTCCACGACGTCGGACCTTCCACCCCTGCTCGCGAGGTGCAGCGGCGTGTAGTCACCCAGGCGCGTGACCGCGGCCACGTTGGCGCCGGCGTACAGGAGCATCTCGGCGAGCTCGGCGGCCCCACGCTCGGCCGCCCAGTGAAGGGCGGTCATCCCGTCGCCCTGCGCGGCGTTGACGTCCGCACCGTCGCGGAGCAGCGCGCGCACGAGGTCCACGTCGCCCCGCATCGCGGCATCCGCGACCGGTGAGTCGGAATCGACCGCCGCGCCCAGCGCGAGCGTCGCGAGCAGCGCGGCGAGCGCGTTGACTCGAAGCGTGCGTCCCATCCTCGTCCTCGCTCTCGGCGGCTTCATGACGGCGTCCACGAGCGCCCCTCAGCCCTGCGCGGGCGCGGTCGTCAGAGGCATCGTCAGCGGCAGGGCGCCGGTGCTGTCCCCGAAGGTGTCGACGTCGTCGTGACCGAGCGCGTGGAGCATGCTGAGCATCGCGTTCGACATCGGCGTCCCGTCCGGGGCCTTGAGGTGCAGGTTGCCCTCCAGCCTCCCGTTCGCCCCTCCGGCCACGAAGAGCGGGGCCCGCCGATGGTTGTGCAGGTTCCCGTCGGCCATGGGCGACCCGTAGATGATCATCGTCTTGTCGAGCAGGTGCGTGTCGCCCTCTTCGATCTCGCGGAGCTTCTCGAAGAGGTAGGGCAGCATGCTGACGTGGTACTTGTTGATCAGGTAGAAGTCGAGGACGTTCGCCTCCCGCCCCCCGTGATGCGAGGCCGGGTGGAAGGGACGGTCGGTCCCGCTCTCGGGGAAGACCCGCGCCGAGGAGTCGCGTCCCATCTTGAACGAGAACACCCGCGTCGTGTCGGACGCGAAGGCCAGCGCCTGCAGGTCGAACATCAGCCGGACGTGCTCCTCGAAGGAGTCCGGAACGCCCGCCGGCGCCTCAGGAAGCTGGCGCGCCTCGCCCGACGTGTTCTGGGCCTCGACCATCTGGATGCGCCGCTCGATCTCGCGGACGTTCTGGAGGTAGCGCTCCAGGCGCTCGCGGTCGTTGGGGCCGAGCTCGCGCTGCAGCTGCGAGATCCGCCCGGTGACGTAGTCGAGGATGGACGCGCTGGTCCGGCGCCTCCTCGTCCGCTCCTCCGGCGTCCCGCCGGCGCCGAAGAGCTGCTCGAAGGCGACGCGCGGATCGCGGATCACGGGGAGCGGCTCCGTCGGCGACGCCCAGCTGATCGAGTCCGTGTACACGCACGTGTATCCGTAGGCGCATCCGCCGGACTGGTTGATGTTCTCGATGCAGAGCTGCATCGAGGGGATGGGCGTGTCCTGACCGAAGCGCTGGGCGTGCATCTGGTCCAGCGAGGTGCCGACGAAGACGTCCGACCCCTCGGTCTGCTTCGGGTGCTGCTGGGTCAGGAAGACCGCGCTCGACCGGAAGTGGTCGCCACCGATCTCGTTGGGCTGGAACGCCTCGGCCATCCGCACGTCGGTGTTGCTGACGATCGTGAGGTAGTCCCGCCACGGATCGAGCGGCAGGAGCGCGCTCGGCGTCAGGTCGAAGTCACGGCCCACCGCAGCCGGCGCCCACAGGTTCTGCGTCGCGCCCCACTCGTTGCTTCCCGCCGCTCCGTGCACCATCTCGATGGCGACGAGGCGGGTCGGCACGACGTCGGCGGCGGTGGCGCCCCGCAGGCGCCCGGCCGGGACCATCGCGTCCAGGAAGGGCAACGCCAGCGACGCGCCCATTCCCTTGAGGAACGTGCGCCGCTCCAGGTGCTTGCCGGTGATGAAATCCATGTCTTCGGTCTCCTGAGGCTCGAGCCCGCTCGGCGCCGGCTCGCTCTGTCGGTCCTGCCCTTCAGTCCTTTCAGTCGTCGGCGCCGTCGGCGACGGCACCGGCTCGCTGCATCTGGAAGGCGTCGCTCTTCACGACGCCGACGAGGAACGCCGAGATCCGGTAGTCCGCCCTCTCGGCCTCACGCACGATCGAGCGGACGGTCGGCTGGTCGTAGTACTCGACACGGCGACCGAGCGCGTACGCCATGAGGTTCTGCGTGAACGTGCGGACCAGCGGAATCGGGCGCCGCAGGAGCGCATCGTTGAGCTCGACCGGCGTCGTGATCGGCGTGCCGTCGTACAGCTCGCCCCTCGTGTCCAACGGCATCCCGTTCTCGCGGATCCTCCAGCGGCCGGTGACGTCGTAGCTGTCGAGCGCCAGGCCGATCGGGTCCATGAACCGATGGCACGCGTTGCACGTGGGGTTCGCGCGATGCTGCTCCATCCGCTCGCGCGTCGTGAGCATGCGTCCCTCGGTCGCCTCGGCGGTCTCCTCCAGCGTCGGCACCCCGGGCGGCGGCGGCGGCGGCGGCGTCCCCATCACGACCTCCATCACCCACTTGCCCCGCAGCACGGGCGACGTGCGACCGGCGTGCGAGGTCAGCGTGAGCACGCTGCCGTGACCCAGGAGCCCGCGGCGCTTGTCGTCGGGATACCGCACGCGGCGGAACTCCTCGCCCACGACCCCGTCGAAGCCGTAGTGCCTGGCCAGCCGCTCGTTCACGAACGTGTAGTCGGCCGTGTACAGGTCGAAGACGCTCGCGTCCCGGCGGACCAGGTCGTGGAAGAAGAGCTCGGTCTCGCGGCGCATCGCGTCCGCGAGCTGCTGGTGGAAGTCCGGGTAGAGCAGACGATCGGGATGCACCTTGTCGAGATCGTCGAGCCGAAGCCACTGGGCGGCGAAGCGCGTCGCGAGCGCCTCGGACCGGGGATCGGCGAGCATTCGGGCGACCTGCTCCTCCAGGACGTCGTCGTCCGAGAGGTCACCCTCGGCCGCGACCCGGCGAAGCTCGTCGTCCGGGGGAAGCCCCCAGAGGAAGAAGGAGAGCCGGGAGGCCAGCGCGAGGTCGGTGAGCCGGTAGTTCTCGCCGACGTCCACGCCGCGCGGCGCCGTCTCGAGGCGGAAGATGAAGTCCGGGCTCGCCAGCACGGCCTCGAGCGCCGTCCGGATCCCGACCTCGAAGCCGCCCTCCTCGGCGCCGTAGTCGTAGAACCGCATGAGCGCCTCGCGATCGTCGTCGCCGAGCGGCCGCCGGAACGCCTGCGGTGCGAGCCGGGAGACGATCTCCTCGGCGCACGGACGCTCCTCGTCGGAGGTCGTCGGCCGGCACGTGAAGATCCGGTCGCGGGACGCGGTCTCCGAGACGCCCGTCACCTGCTCCGGGCCCGCGACCACGAGATCCTTGAGGTGCGCCAGCGCGGTGATCCCGTACCCGCTGACGCCGATCTGGCGGTCGGACAGCGACCACTCGTGCGCCGACAGGAGGTCCTCGACCGGGCCTTCGCTCTGCTTGAGGAAGGCCGCGGTGACGCGGCGCGCGCCCGCGCGCACGAAGATCGGCTCCGTGCGCATGTTCACGCCGTTGGGATCCGACACGTCCATCCACGTGTCCATCTCGAGGAGCGCGACGCGCTCGCCGTCGATCGACACCTCGATCTGCTCCCGGGGGGTCACGCCTCCGTAGTACCCGCCCGTCGTCGTGTGCTCGAACGCCAGGCGGAACTCGTACGTGCCGTCCGCGACGAAGTTGTGGACCACCGAGAGGCCGCCCCGGGTCCCGTACGGCGCGCCCTCCGCGCGCTCCCACTGCGACGCGTATCCCGGGTTCGTGTAGGTCGTCGAGCTGGGGGCCGCGCTCGGGTCGCCCACGGCAAGGCGGCTGACGACGGCGGCCGCGTTGAGGTAGGCGTCCAGAAGCGTCGCCGACAGCATCTGGACGTCGGCGATGTTGTCGAAGTTCGCGCTCTTGGTGTCGAGCGGGAGAAGGCTGCTCGCGTCGATCTCGAGGCCGAGCAGGTCGCGGACCGAGCGCTCGTACTCCGTCTGGTTCAGGCGCTGGAACGTCCGGCCGCCGGGATTCGGGTTCCGCCCGGCCGCGCCGTCGACCCGGCTCTCCAGGCTCTCGACGAGGGCGAGCAGCGTGTCGCCGGCGGGGCGAGCGACGCCCGGCGGCGGCATCATGCCCGCGCGCAGCTTCACGATCATCTTCTCCGCGAGCTCCGCGTCGACCTGGGGGCTCTCGGCGTCGAAGCCCTCGAGCGACATGTTGCCGCGCAGGCGCCGGTCGTTGTGGCACCGGACGCAGTACTCCTCGATCACCTCGTTGTCCGTCGCCGGAGCCTGGAAGCCGGTCTCCGCGTGCACGGCCTCGGCCCGCACCGCGATCGGGCGGGACGCCTCCTCCCTCGCGAGGTCGCCCGCGTACAGGAGGACCAATCCCGCCGAAGCCAGGGTCACGGTGATGATCTTCATGCCGCTCTCACCCGCTCCTTGATCTGACAGGGCACCGCGCGCTTCGCTTGCCGGCTCGACGCAATGACGCAAGACACCACCGGGTCCCGGAGGTCGAGCGCGGCCATCTCTCCAAGGACCCTCGTGGGGAGCCTTTCGTTGAGTCCTCTCCCGGGGCGGAAGGCTTCCGCCTCAGGCTTTCAGTATACGACGCCCTCCCGACGGCGGCCAGATCGCCACGCACGGTCGAAAGCCGCCGAAACCGTTGTCGTTCCGGGTACTTCGACGGTACGCGCCGGCACTCAATCGTCGTGGTTCAGCTCGTACTCGCGCTGCGCGTGCATGCGCTCCTGACCGAGGCGCTGGTCCCGCCTGCGGGCTGCGCGCATCGCCATGTCGTGCGTGCCGCTCGTGTGCATCCTCGGCAACGAGACGAGCCGCTCGAGGTCCTCGCCTCCGCACGAGGGACAGCTCGGCGAGCCCTCTCCGCGCACGAGCGCCTCGAAGGTGGTCTCACAGCCTTGGCAGGAGTATTCGTAGATCGGTATGATGATACCCTGGCTCGGGGGATTCGCGGTTCGCCCGGGTAATTCTTCGCGAACCCGAGCGCCTCCGCAACGTATAACCCCGGTGTGGCTGCAGGATCCTGGAGCGCACAGCCCTCGACCGTGTGAGAAGGATGGGACGATGAGCAACATTCGCCGCGCCCGGGCGGTCGGCGCCGCCGTGTTGGCGCTGGCCCTGGCCGGCGCCGCCCCCGCCGCCGGGCAGGCCGACGAGCGACCGCTCGACCGGGAGCGAATGACGCAGTATGCGAGGGCCCACAGGGCCCTGAACGACGCGCGCGACGAGTTTCACGGCAAGGTGGGCCGCGTGCACGACGAGCAGGGGCGCGAGCGGGCGCGGGTGGAGATGGAGGAGCAGATCGCCGAGGCCCTCGCCGCGCACGAGCTGACGCAGGAGGAGTACGACGAGATCACCCTCCTGATCAGCCTCGACGGGGACGCACGCGCGCTCTTCGAGGAGATCCTGGCGGAGCTGGCCGAGGAGACGGCGCCCTCGGGCTGACGTGAAAGGGGGCGAGGCGACCCGCCGGCCGCCCCGCCCCGCATCCCGACGCCGGCGTCCGGCCGGCGCGGGCCCGCCCACCTCAGCGGATCACCCCTCTAGCAGCTCACGCAGTTGTGGTTGTTGACCGCGCCCAGGCTCTCGAGCAGCGCGATCGTGCTCGGGAACGGGCTGATGCGCTGCACCGGCCCGTTGGCCATGTCGACGGTGGTCTGGCCCGCGCGGCTCACGGCCATCACGTCGGCTCCCTTCGAGACCAGATACCGGATCAGCTCGTCGTCTCCACGCGCCGCCGCGTGGTGCACGGCGTTGAACCCGTTGTGGTCCCGCGCGTTGACGTCGGCGCCCAGCTCCTCGACCAGGAATCGGACCGCGGGCAGCCAGCCGTCGGGCACGGCGCGAAGCCAACCGTCCGGCACGTGACGATGGATGTTGCCCGCGTACCCTTCGCCGTATCCGATGCCCGACGCGGCGTGAATCGCCCACGCGCCCGGCCCTCCGACCGGCACGGGCGGGAGGCCCGACGGATCCCCCTGCTCGGGATCATCCCCCCCCACCTCTCCCCCGCCCCCGAACCGTCGGGGCGCC
>JBFFWJ010000214.1:0-6252 GCA_041570315.1 Longimicrobiales bacterium
CCAGTCCGTGTAGTGGAGGTCGATCCTCGACAGGAACGCGAACGCCCGTTCCGGCGGGGCCCCGATCTCGACCTCGTCCCGCAGCACGATCACGGCCGTCCCTCGACCCGGCCTCGCGGGGCGACCTCTTCGGGGATCACCGCCCCGCCGGCGTCAGCGTCAGCGGCTGATACAGCTCCACGGGGGCGGGAAAGCGCTCGCTCGGCAGCCACCGGTACAGGAGATCGCTCGCCAGGCCCCGGAGCACGTCGTCCCAGCACCGATCTCCCGTTCCCCTGGTGACCTCGACCGACGACACACGTCCCCTCGCGTCCACCTCCAGGCGCAGCTCGCCCCCGGCCTGCTCGCGCGCGAGCCAGTCGTGAGCTCCGCAACCGGCCGGCGGTGGAACGAGGCGCGAGGCCCTCAGAACCCGCGTGTCCGGCTCCCTGGCCGTGGCACCGTCCGCCCGTACGATGGACGGCGGGCCGAAGAAGGCGTCGACGGCGACGCTGCCCCATGCCGGCGCGCGCCGGCCGACGAGCTCCGTCCCGCCGCCCGCCAGGGGGTCGGAGCCGTACCACGGTACGAAAACGAGAACGACTGCGTGGAAGAGAACGGCAATGCCGAAGGACCAGCGCAGGACGCGGCGGTGGCGCCGTCGCAGCTCCGCTGATCTGGTCTCCATCTCCTGCCTCTGCGGGGGTCCGCGGATACGCCGGAGGGAAAGCTCACGCACTGGGCCATGGGAAGCAAAGCCCGGCGGGGGCGGGCCGGACGATCGAGGTCTCCCCATGGCCCTGATCGCGCGTGCCGGCCGCTCGCTGGCGCCCTTCGAGCGTCGGCACGAAGTTGTCCAGCGCCGGGCCAGCAGCGACGGGCGCGGAGCCCACCCGCCGGGATCGGTTGGCGATGTGGATCTGACGATTCGGCAGGACGACCTCACCGGCGCGAGAATCGCGGCGCTGCTCCGCGAGCACCTCGAGGACATGCGCCGGATCACGCCGCCGGAGAGCGTCTATGCGCTCGATCTCGATGAGCTGCGGGCGCCGGAGATCACCTTCTGGTCCGCTTGGGACGACGGCGAGCTCGTGGGGTGTGGCGCCCTCAAGGAGCTGGACGCGCGGCACGGAGAGATCAAGTCGATGCGCACCGCTCGGGCGCGACGCCGCAGGGGCGTCGCCGCCCGAATCCTGGAGCACATCATCGAGGAGGGGAGGCGACGGGGCTACGAGTCCCTCAGCCTGGAGACGGGCTCGACCGAGGCCTTCGGGCCGGCACGGGCGCTCTATGCGCAGTACGGCTTCGAGCGCTGCGGACCTTTCGGCGAGTACGGAGAAGATCCGCACAGCCTCTTCATGACCAAGGCTCTGTAGCGAGGAGCGCTCCCCTCGCCCGTGACCATCACGGCGTCGGGGCCCACTGAACGCCGACCGCCGGCCGGGACGCGCGATGGGCCATGACGGCAAGGCGCGCGCTGCCCGTTGAGCGACGACGCGGGAGCCCTGCGCGGCGCGGTACAAGACGCTAGGTTCCGGGCGGTCATGTGAACCGTCTTGACCTTCGGGGCGAGGACGATGGAGAGTCTGCGTGGGCGGCTGCTGATCTCCAGCGGCAGCCTATACGATCCCAACTTCCGCCACACCGTCGTCCTGATCGGGGTGCACAACGCCGACGGCGCGCTCGGCGTCGTCTTGAACCGAGCGCTCGACGTGACGGTTCGCGAGGCCCTCCCGGCGCTGAGCGACCTGGTGCCGGCCGACGCACCCCTCTTCGAGGGGGGGCCGGTCCAGCCGACGAACCCGGTTCTCATCGCCGAGCTCACCAGCCCCGAGCTGGCCGACATCCCGGTGCTCGGCTGCGTGGGCTTCCTGGTGGGCCAGATCTCGGCGGAGATCGAGCCGGACATCGTTCGCGCCCGTGTGTTCGCCGGCTACTCCGGGTGGGGGCCCGGCCAGCTCGAGGCGGAGATGGAGGAAAGAAGCTGGATCATCGAGCCGGCCCTCGAGGAGGACGTGTTCACGGACACCCCCGACCTTCTGTGGAGTCGGGTGCTCGAGCGCAAGGGACCGCAGTACCGCACGCTGTCCCGCATGCCCTACGACCCGTCCATGAACTGACGCCTGAGCGTGTCGGATACGATGCGGGCGATGGCGGCGATCGACGATGGGATCGAGCTCGTCGAGATTCCCAGGCCGGCCCCGGGCACGGGCGAGGTGCTCGTGGGGGTGGTGGCCTCGGCACTCAACCCGGCGGACGAGAAGGTCTTGAACGGCGACTTCGCTGGACGCTTCTTGCATGCGAGGACCTCACCACTGGTCCTCGGGTGGGACTTCGCCGGAACGGTCGCCGCGCTGGGTGCCGGAGTGACCGACGTCGGGGAGGGTATGGAGGTCTGGGGTCATCTCGCGTATTCCCCTTCCGAGCGGCAGGGCGCCAACGCGGAGTACGTCACGGTGCCCCGTGCCGCGCTCGCGCGCCTACCCGAAGGTGTGCCGCTGCACGTGGCGGCAGCCGCGGCCACCATCTCCATGACGGGCCTGCAGTCCCTCCGAGACCTCGGAAGGCTGAGCGAGGGAGGCCACGCGCTCGTCATCGGCGCGGGCGGGGGCGTCGGTTCGGTGGCTGTCGGGATCGCCAAACGCCTGGGCGCTCGCGTCACGGCCGTCTGCGGCACGAAGGACGTCGAGCGCGTTCACGCTCTGGGGGCCGATCACGTCATCGATCGAAGTCGCTCCGATCCCTTCGACGCCGAAGCAGCGTACGACGTGGTGTTCGACACCCCGGCGGCCTATTCGTTCGGGCGATGCGCGAGCACCCTGCGGGGCGGCGGCACCTACGTGACCACGCTTCCGGGTGGAGCTCTCGTGAGCGGAGTGCTGCACGCCCTGTTCACGTCGAAGCGGTGCCGGTTCGTTCGGGTCGAGTCGAAGCGGGCCGACCTCGAGCTTGTCGGCAGCTGGCTGCGCGAGGGGCTTCCGGTACCGGTCGACTCGCGCCACCGGATCCGCGACCTCGCGTCCGCCCTCGCGCGCCACCGGGATCCCGGCCGGGCCGGAAAGGTCGTCATCGACGTCGACGGGGCATGGCCAGCGTGAGGGCTTGGGCGTGCGCGTGGGCAGGTGGAGCTCGGGGCTGCCCGGCCGGCGGTCGCAGCGGAAGCGCGGGCGAGGTCGTCGGCTCGTGACGCTCGAGCCTGCGGACGGCAGGGGCGCGGGGCGAGCCGAGTCGTGGCCGTGGGGGCCGCTGCGCTCATGGTACGCCGCGGGAAGGCTGTACTTCGTTCTGCGGCTCGCAGCCGTCGGTGCGGTCGCCGGACTGGCCGCCTGGACGCTGGTCCTGGTCCTGCACCTGCTCTTCGGCGTCAGCCGGCCCGGCGTCCTGGCCCTGATCCTCGCGGTACCGAGGGGGGCCCTGTTCGGTGCGATACTGGCCCTGGGTCTCGCCGCCTACTGGGATCGGCACCCGAGTCGGGAGACGCGGCCGCGCTGACCCGAGGGTCGGGCCACCGCGAGCGACGTCGGCCGAAGGAGGCGGATGCCGAAGCACGTCCGCCGCGCGCCGCCCGCTTGCAAGGCATGAGCTTTGCGATGCAAAGTGTGTCGTCGACGATGCGGATGGCGCGATTGGTGACGTGCAGAGCCCGGAGGGTTTGTCGTGAAGAGTTGGCTCAGACGCATCCGTGGGGCGATCGGCATGGGCCTGACCTGGGCAGTCGCGTGGTTCCTCGCCGGCGTCATTCTCCTGCTCATCGTCGGGGTCGGCGCCGCCGACGTGCCGTTTCCCCTCGGATTCGGCCTGCTAGGCTTCCTTGCCGGGATCACGTTCTCCGGAGTCCTCGGGCTGGTCGAAGGCCGTCGCAGGTTCGATCAGATGTCGCTTCCGCGCTTTGCCCTGTGGGGAGGCGTCGGAGGCCTCGTGTTCTCCGGTCTGTTCGTGGGGGCGGCAGCCCTCGGAGCCGGCGCCCTGCTGGTGTTGGCCCCCGTGTTCGCCGTGGCGGGCGCGAGCTGCGCGGCTGGCTCGTTGGCGCTCGCCCGAATGGCGGAGGACCGGGAGTTGCTCGACGCCGGCTCCGACGTCGCCGAGACCGGTCTCACCGAGGATGAGACGCGGCGGTTGCTCGGAGAGGGTTGACGGAGTGGAAACCCGGCCGACCCCTATCGCGTCTTGATGGTGCCGGGCCCAAGTGTCGAAGGCGGCAGCGCGGACGAGGGTCAGCCCCCCGTGGCGCGCCCCCGTTACCTGGGCCGGCTACACCCCCATGGACGAATTGATTCAGAACGTGATCGCGAACGGGTCCACGATCCTCGTGTGCCCACCGTGCGCCAAAGCCCGCGGCCTGTCGGAGGGTGACCTCCTGGACGGCGCGATCATTACCGGCTCCGGAGCGATGCACGAGCTGATCAAGGAAGGGGCGGCCACCCTGAGCTTCTAGCAGCCCGCGCGAGGGCCACCACACCGGTGCAGAGGTGTCCTTAGAAGATCGCCAGCGGATTGACCGGCGAGCCGGACGCCCCCTCGAGTCGAAGGGGGGCCGCGACGAACATGAAGGTCCATCTGCCGACCAGGGATGCGGTCTCGGCGAGCGCCTCCAGATCCAGGTTGTCGAGCAGGGGCATGCCCATGCCGACAAGCGCCAATTGATGGAGGGGGTCACCGACACCCTCCACGACGGACGGGGTGCGATCGTTCGCTGCGTCGCCGCCCAGGGCGGCAACCCCCCGGGCATGAAGCCACAATGCGGCCGATGGATGGACTCCCGCCGACGACTCCCGGACCGACCAAGGCCCCTGCACGGCCTCGCGGCGCCAACGGCCGGTGCGCACCATGAGCACGTCGCCCTCCGACACGCGAATCCCGGCCCGCTCCTCCCAGGCTTCGAAGTCCTCGGCGGTGATGAGCTCGCCTGGCTCCAGGAACTCCACACCGCGCAGCGCGGGCACGTCCACGAGCACGCCGCGGCCCACGATCCCCTTCTGCATGACTCCGATGCCGAGTCGAGTCGCTCCGCTCTCGGTCAAGACGTCCAGCCGGTTCCCGTTGTAGAAGGCGCTGTCGAACGCGAAGTGCGAGAGCGCATCGACGTGGGAGTAAGCCCAGCCATGGTACAGGATCTCGAGCTGGTCGAGCGCCGCCGTGCTCGCTCCGAGCGGGGCAACGATGTGTTGGACCTGCAGCGGCTGGATCGAGTTCTGGTTGGGGCCCGCCGACAACGGGTGCGCAAGCGAGACCGTGATCCCGTCCGTGACCGACGCCGCGGCTGCGCGGCGAAGCTCCGGCGTGATCAGGTTCAGCGTGCCGAGCTCATCCCCGGCCCCCCAGCGGCCCAGGTTGGAGACTCGCTCCACCCACGATCTGAGCGTGTCCGCGCTCACGGCCGCCTGTCCGAGCGCCGGCGCGGAAGGGCACGCCAGGAGTAGCATCACGCCACAACAGCGGAACCAGGTCATCGGCTTCTCCACCGCCTCGGGGTCGTGAGGACCAACGCTCGCGTTTCGGCTGCCGACCCAGCATGCCGACCGCGACAACGGCGTGCAAGCCGAATCCGAACGGAGCCATCCGGCCCCCATGCCTGTTTGGCTTCCCTCCCCGTCCTTGTACTTTGCAGGGCAAAGCCGTGTCGGGGCTCCACCTTCGACGGTCGCGCCAGCGCAGCCTCGTGGACCACGCCGGGCAGGATGAAGACTTTGCTGAAACGGATCCGCGGCGCTCTCGGGATGGCCCTGACGTGGGCAACCGTGGGTTTCGTGGCCGGGATGGGCATCGAGGCGATTCACAACGTCTGGCCCAACCCGGTCGGCTCCGCCGTCGACATCTGGCCGGCGGCGCTGGCCTACCCAGGCTTCGTCGGTGGCCTGGCCTTCTCGGCGGTCCTGGGCATCGCGGCTCGCCGGAGGAGATTCGACGAGTTGTCGTTGCCGGGAGTCGCGGCCTGGGGCGCGGCGGGCGGCCTGCTGGTGGCGCTCATCCCGGCCGCCATGGTGATCCTCGGCCTGGCGACGCCCAACGTCCCACTGTGGCGGATCACGCTCGCGCTCGCCGGGGCTTTTTCGGTGGGAGGCGCCATCGCGGCCTCCGCCTCGCTCGTACTCGCCCGCATGGCGGAGGACCGTGAGCGGCTCGTCGACGGTCGCGACGTGGCCGGCGTGGGGCTCACCGAAACGGAGAAGCGCGAGCTGCTCGGCGATCGGAGCTGAGCTCCGGGTTCCCTACGATGCCACCACCCCGAACAGCCGTCCCACGCCGGCCGTCAGCACCATGGCGAGAGCGCCC
>JBFFWJ010000215.1:0-6250 GCA_041570315.1 Longimicrobiales bacterium
GGGACCGTTGTCCGAGCGCAGATGCCCGGGCGGACCGTGCCGGATGAACGGGTCGTCCAAGACCTCGAGCACGTCGTGGGCTCGGAGCTTTCCGCCGACTTTGATAGCCAGACACTGGCTCGTGTGCCAAAGGTCGGCGCCCGCCGCTCGATCGCGACGGGCGCCCTCGGTGAGCGCGCGGAATAAGCCGAGTTCTGTCCCCTCGCGGGGGAGGATCATTCATCTGGGATCGCCGTTGCCGGCGACCTCGTGCGGCCTACCCGGGACTCGGACGGGGCGAGCAGCCCCTCGTCCCCTATTTGGCCTTGCTCCAGGTGGGGTTTACCGTGCGACTCCCGTTACCGGCAGCCCGGTGCGCTCTTACCGCACCCTTTCACCCTTGCCTGTGCCGCACGCGGCGGCCATCGGCGGTCTGCTCTCTGTGGCACTTTCCATCGCCTCACGGCGCCCGGGCGTTACCCGGCACCCTGCTCTGCGGAGCTCGGACTTTCCTCCGGAAGCCTGGGCCTCCGGCGATCCTCACTCGCACGCTCGACCTTGCTAACCCACGCCCCAGCGCGGGGATCCGCTCGCCTCAGCCCGTGGGGGTGTAATGCCCGATGACCATCTGCCACCGGCCGTCGCGGTTCATGAACACGTTGGTGAACCTGCCCGACGCCGAGACGGCGTTGCCCTCCGGATCGGTTCCCTCGCTGGAGTCGCCGCCGAGCACCAAGACGACATCGTCGCTGAACCAATGGGCCTCGACGTCGTCGATGACCCATGACGTGTACGTGTTGGGATCGTCGACCCACGACGTGATCATCTCCGCCTTCCCGATCGACGTACCGTCTTCCACGGTGTAGACCATGTCCTCGGCGAGAATGCGCTCGAGCGTGACCGGATCCCGCGAGAAGGCTAGGGTGCCGTCGCCGCGACTCCCCTCAGCAGGCGTCCGATCGGGTCCCCCCCGGACGGGAAGAGGTAGCGGTCCGAGATGCGGTTCAGCGCGACGCGGACGCTCGTGAAGCTGCGCGACACCTCGCAGAAGACGGGGCGGACGCCGAGCGTCTTCGCCTCGGGCGACTCCGACGCCATCGTGTAGCCGGTCGCGCCCATCTGCTCGTAGTAGGTCATGGGCGGTGCGCCACGGCGCCGGGCACGGGCCTCGATGAAGTCCGGGAACACCCCGCTGAGCCAGAGCGAGAACTCGCCGAGGTGCGTGCGCAGGAGGAACGCCTCGTCCGACGAGCTCTCGCCGAGCCTGGCGACGATGTCGACGAGGTAGCGGTACTCGTGCTCGTCGGTGTCGGAGACGCGGTACGCCCGACGCCCCCGGGAGAACGCGAGAACGACCGAGGTGACGTAATCGGCGAGATCGCGGTCCTCGACGCCGCCTTCGAGGAGCGCCTGCCGGACCAGGACGTAGAAGACGAGCGCGGGACGGGCCTTGACGTCCACCCTGGTCAGGAGCGCGTTGAGGATGCGCGGATCGTCGAGAAGGCTGTCCACGCCCTCGGCCTCGAGCCTGTCGCGCACCTGCTGGCGCAGCGCGGGGTCTCCCGCGGACAGCAGGTCCACGAGGTGAAGCGCGTCCTGGCGTCCGACGGACGCCCTGAAGGTGGGCATGATCATGCGTCCTCCGCGGCACGAAGGCCGGTTCCTTACGCGACGTGGCGGCCATCCCCCGCCGACCGCGCGAGGCAGAGCCGCCACATCACCCTCCGTTTTCCACTATATGCTCCCACCACCGCGACTGCCCAGCTTTCTGTGCCTGGCCGGGATCGGACGCGAAGGCTCCCTCGCACGGGCCCGCGGCGGCCCGTATCCTCCCGGGCCATGGCCTCTCCCGCATACGACCTGCGAGACGTCCGGAGCCGGATCCCGATCCTCCGCAGGCTCATCCCGATGAACAACTGCTCTCAGGCGCCGCAGAGCGCGGTGACGAGGGCGGCAGCCGCCGCGTACCTGGATTCGTGGGACGAGGCGGGGATGGACTGGGACGCCTGGATCGCCGAGACGGAGCGCGCCCGCGAGGAGTTCGCCGGCTTGATCGGCGCCGAGGCTGGAGACGTCGCGCTGGCGACATCGGTCTCGCAGGCGACGGCCAGCGTGGCGACGGGCCTGGACTTCGGGGAAGGACGGTCGCGCGTGGTCGTGAGCGGGGCGGAGTTCCCCACGGTGGCGCACGTGTGGTGCGCCCAGAAGCGCTTCGGCGCCGACGTGAGCTGGGTCCCGGTCCGCGACGGGGCCGTCGAGCTCGAGGACTACGAGGCGGCCATCGACGAGCGGACCGCCGTCGTCTCGGCGTGCACCGCCTACTATCAGACGGGCTTCCGGCAGGACGTCGGCGCGATCGCGGAGATCGCGCACGCGGCGGGGGCGCTGCTGTACGTGGACGCGTACCAGACCCTCGGATCCGGCCCCTTCCACGCGCCGACGAGCGGGGCGGACTTCGTGGCTTCGGGCGCCCTCAAGTTCCTGATGGGCACCCCCGGCATCGCCTTCGTGTGGGTGCGGCCCGGGCTCGCCGAACGTCTCCGCCCGGCGATCACCGGGTGGTTCGGGCGCAGCGATCCGTTCGCCTTCGACGCCCGCCGGCTCGACTGGGCGGACGACGCCCGCCGCCTCGACACGGGCACGCCTCCCATCCTCGAGGCCTACGTGGCCCGGGCCGCCATGGCGTGGCTCCGCGAGATCGGGCTCGACGCGATCGGCGCGTGGACGGCGCATCTGGCCCGGCGGTGCTCCGACGGCGCCCGGGCCCGGCGGCTCACCGTGCTCGGCCCGACCGACCCGACACGACGCGGGCCCACGACCGCGATCGCCTGCGCCGAGAGCCACGCGGTGGAGGCGGCGCTGCGCAGGCGCGGCGTCCTCGCCTCCGCGAGAGGTCCGGCGATCCGGCTCGCGCCGCACTTCTACAGCTCGGAGGAGGACGTCGACCGCGCGCTGGACGCCCTGGCCGCCGAGATGGGAGCCCGGGCGTGACGCCCCGCGAGACCTTCGGGACGCGGCTCGGCCTCCTGGCCACGATGATCGGCCTGGCGGTGGGCCTGGGCAACGTGTGGCGCTTCCCCTACATGGTGGGGCAGTTCGGGGGCGCGGCCTTCGTCCTCGTCTACCTCGTGATCGCGGCGCTCGTCGCGGTGCCCGCGCTGATGGGCGAGTGGTCGCTCGGCCGCCACACGCGGCTGGGAACGCTGGGGGCGTACGAGCGCATCGGCGTGCCGGGGGGCCGGTGGGTGGGTTGGCTCCTCTGCCTGATCGTCTGGTCGGCGGTCGCGTACTACACGAACGCCATCGGCTGGGTGGTCTTTCACGCGCTGGCCGAAGCGCTCGCGCCGCTCGGCCGCCCGCTCGCGGGCGCGGCGATCCTGCCCCCCGAGACCGGCTTCTCGGGCCGGGCGTTGGCGCTCCAGCTCACGCTCACCACGCTGGTCCTGCTCGCCGAGGCGACGGTCGTCCTGAGGGGCGTGCGGGCGGGGATCGAGCGGGTCTCCAAGGTCGTCACGCCCATCCTGTTCGTGACGCTGCTCGTCGTGATCGCGCGGTCGCTCACGCTGCCGGGCGCGGGCGAGGGGGTCGCCTGGCTGCTCGCCTTCGAGCCGGGCGCGCTCACCGCGTCGGTCGCGATCGCCGCGCTCGGGCAGGTCGTCTTCTCGGTGGGGCTCGGGGGCACGCTGATGGTGGTGTACGGCTCCTACCTGGGCAGCGACGCGAACATCCGCTCCGACGCCACCTGGACGGTGATCGGCGACACCGGAGCCGGGCTCCTGGCCGGGCTCGCGATCTTCCCGGCCGTCTTCGCGCTCGGCCTGGAGCCGGGGTCGGGCCCCGGCCTCCTCTTCGCCACGCTGCCCGAGGTGTTCGCCCGGCTCCCGGCGGGGTGGCTCTTCGGCCTCCTCTTCTTCGGCGGCCTCTCGGGCGCGGCTCTGCTCTCGGGGATCGCGGCGTACGAGGTGCTCGTCGCCGGCTTCACCGATACGCTGGGGTGGAGCCGTCCCCGGGCGACGTGGACGGTCTTCGCGGGCTCGCTCCTGCTCGCGATCCCGCCCATGATCAACCTCGAGATCTTCGTGCCGTGGGACCTCACCTTCGGATCCGGAGGCCAGACGTTCGGGGCGCTCGTCGCGGTGGTCACCGTGGGCTGGGTCATGCGGCGCGCGACGCTGCTGGAGCAGATCGCCGGCGACGAGCCGTCCCTGGCCGACCGGGCGCTGGTCCGCTGGCTGCGGTGGGTGGTGCCCACGGCCGTCCTCGCCGCGGCGGTCTGGTGGCTGCTCACCGACGTGCTGGGCGCGGTGCAGGGCGTATGAGGAGGTGGGCTTGGTGCGCGTGAAGACATGAGCTACGACGCGATCGTCGTCGGCGCGGGGCCCAACGGCCTCGCCGCCGCGATCGAGCTCGCCCGCAGAGGGCTCTCGGTCCTCCTCCGCGAGGCGGGCCCCGCGCCGGGCGGGGCCGCCCGCTCGGAGGAGCTCACCCTTCCCGGCTTCGTCCACGACGTCGGGTCTGCGGTGTACCCCCTCGGGATCGGCTCGCCCTTCCTCGCCTCGCTGCCCCTGACAGAGCACGGGCTCGAGTGGGTGCACCCCCCCGCCCCTCTGGCGCACGTGCTCGACGGCGGACGCGCCGTGCTCCTGGAGCGCGACCTCGACGAGACCGCCAGGGGGCTCGGCTCCGACGGGCCTCGCTACCGGCGGCTCGTGGAGCCCTTCGTGCGCGGCTGGCCGAGCTTTCGCGACCACGTGCTGGGCCCGCCCCTGGGCATCCCCCGAGATCCGGCGCTGGCGACCCGGTTCGCCCTGCACGCGCTGCGCTCCACGCCCACGCTGACGCGCACGCTCGAGACCGAGGAGGGCCGCGCCCTCCTCGCCGGAAGCGCGGCGCACGCCGGGATCCCTCTGGAGCGCGTCCCCTCGGCCGCGATCGGGCTGGTCCTCACGGTGGCGGGGCACGCCGTCGGGTGGCCCGTGCCCCGTGGGGGCGCCGGCCGTCTCACGGCCGCGCTGGCCTCGTACTTCGCCGCCCTGGGGGGAACGCTCGAGGTGGACGCGCCCGTGCGCTCCCTCGACGAGCTGCCTCCCAGGCGGGCCACGCTGCTCGCCCTCACGTCCCGACAGGTCGCCGACGTCGCCAGCTCCCACCTTCCATGGCGGTACCGCGAGGCCCTGAGCGGGTGGAGGTACGGCCCGGGCGCCTTCAAGGTCGATTGGGCGCTGAGCGAGCCGATCCCGTGGAGCGCCGAGGCGGCGCGACGGGCGGGCACCGTGCACGTGGGCGGGACGCTCGAGGAGATCGCGGGAGAGGAGCGCGCGCCGACGCTCGGCCGCGTGGCGGAGTGCCCCTTCGTCCTGCTGGCGCAGCCGACGCTGTTCGATCCCACACGGGCCCCGGCGGGCAGGCACGTCGCGTGGGGCTACTGCCACGTCCCCAACGGGTGGACGGGCGACGCCACCGAGGCGATCGAGCGACAGATCGAGCGGTTCGCCCCGGGCTTCCGCGACGTCGTTCTCGCCCGCTCGTCGCTGGGCCCGGCGGAGCTGGAGGCGTGGGACGCCAACCTCGTGGGCGGGGACGTGAACGGCGGCGAGCTCTCCCTGGCCAAGACCTTCGGGCCGCTGCGGCAGGCGCTCCGGCCCTGGGGCACGCCCGTCCGGGACCTGTACCTCTGCTCGGCTTCGACGCCGCCGGGCGGCGGCGTCCACGGCATGGCGGGCTACCACGCCGCGCGCGCGGCGCTCAAGCAGAGCTTCGGGATCTCCTGACCGGGCTCGGGGTCACGCCCCGACCTCCCGACAGTCGCGCAGGAACCGGCGCCGGGCGCGCTCGTCGGTGTCGATGGCGTCGTAGAAGCCCTCGAGGTAGCGCGTCGCCCGCCGGCGGGCCTCCTCGTCCAGCTCCTCGCTGCGGGCGAAGAGCGCGAGCACCTGCTCACGCGTCTCGCGGAAGCGACCGAGCACCAGGGCCGTGGTCATCTCGCTACCGCACCAGCCGCGGTAGAGGCGCTCGCGGACCGAGTCCAGGCCGTACTCGGGGGGCGCGGTCGCGTACGGGGCGTCCACCAGCCCGGAGAAGTCGAAGTCGTAGGGCACCGCGAGGGCCGTGCCCCCCCGGTCGAGGATCTCGACGTTGTGGCCCGCGACCTCGGACCAGTCGGGGTTCCCGATCATGTACTCGAAGATCGCCGTCATCACCGTGGACGTCGGGTCGAACGCGGAGGCGGGCAGGTTCCTGCCCTCCTCGAGGTCGAAGACGGTCGCGCCCA
>JBFFWJ010000216.1:0-6249 GCA_041570315.1 Longimicrobiales bacterium
CGGCTGGATCTCGGCCGGCGAGCCGCCCCGGTCGAGGAAGGACCACAAGTAGGTCCCGTCCCTCGTCGGCCTCCACGTACCCTGGAACGACGTCTCGTCCACGCGGAAGGCGACCGCCTGCGCCCCCGCCGAGTCCAGCAGCTCCACGCTCGTCAGCGGCCGGCTCGCCAGGCCCTCGAAGCTGAGCATGCTGCCCACGGGGAGCCGGAGAGGCGGCGGGTCGCCGCGATACTCGTCGGGCGCGATCCCGGTGTGGGGCGGATAGACGACCCCGATCACGAGGTCGCTGACGAAGAGGGGATCGATGGGCACGATCCGGTACGTGTCGGTCTCGACGCCGGCCTCGTCGACGACCCGGTACTCGGTCGCCGCGGAGACCGCCTGGAAGACGTGCCTGGCCACGCCGCCCCGCACCTCGAGCGACCGGGAACGGGCCACCTCGCCCTGGGCCTGCCACGCCAGGAGGACCTGGGCCCGGCCCTCGGCCCCGACCTCCACCGAGACGTCGGTGCCGCGGAGTACCTCGACGTCGCCGGGCGTGACCACGAGGGGTGGCAGGACCGGGTCCACCATGGTCGCGAGGGGAGAGGCGACGCCCGCCCACACACGGGCGGTGCGGGCCGGCTGCAGCACCACGACCAGGACCAGCACGACCGCGAACGCCGCCGCGAAGCCCATGCCACGCCGCGTCCACAGCGAGACCTGCTCGCCCAGCTCTCCGGCGAGGTCCGCCTCGCCCCTGCCCTCCAGGTCCAGGGCCGTCCGCAGCACCGCACGGCTCGCCAGCGAGTCCGATACGCCGCGCGGAACGCCGCGCGACAGCTCGAGCGATCCGCGCAGGACGCCGGAGCGCAGCCCGGCCGCCCCCTCGATTGCGCGCGCCAGCGGCACCTCGCCGAACCAGCGGGCGCTGCCCACGACGTAGAGCCCGGCGCCCGCCAGCAGCCAGAGGACGACGAGGCCGTCGACGATCGCCGGAACGTTGCTCCCCTGCCTCCAGCCGTCGCTGCCGGCCGAGAGCCAGGCGACGAGGAAGAGAAGCCCCACCCCGCCCGCGACCCAGAGGGCCGCGCCGACCGCTGCGCGACGCCGGAGATGGGCGCGGACACCCGAGACGCGGTGCTCGAGCCGCTGCGCCGCCGGGCTCACGAGGCCGCCTGGCCCAGGACGTAGAGGAAGAGGTTCACGCCCATCCTCAAGGCCTGCTCCCGAGTCGGCGGCGGATCCTCGTGCACGTCCTCGTCCTCCCACCCGTCGCCCAGGTCCGACTCGTACGAGTAGAAGACGACGAGACGTCCCTCCTGGAAGATCCCGAACGCCTGCGGCGGCCGGCCGTCGTGCTCGTGGATCTTCGGAAGGCCTTCCGGGAAGTCGTAGAGCGCGTGGAAGACGGGGTGGTCCGGCGGGATCTCCGTCAGCTCGGCGTCGGGGAAGATCTCACGCATCTCCTCACGAAACGACTCGTCGAGCCCGTAGTTGTCGTCGGCGTGCAGGAACCCGCCCGACAGGAGGTAATCGCGCAGCGCCGCCCGCTCCGGCGGGGAGAACCGGACGTCGCCGTGCCCGGTCATGTACAGGTACGGGTAGTCGCGCAGCGCGGGGTCGAGCGGCCGCACGCTGACCTCCCGGCGGGCGGTCGGGATGCCCGTCCTCTCCCGGACCGCCGACAGCAGGTTCGGCAGCGACGACGGGTTGGCGTACCAGTCGCCGCCGCCCTCGTACTGCAGCCGAGCGATCGTGAGGGAGTCCCCGGGCGTCGGCGCCGTGGCATCGCCCGGCCGAGCGTGCGCGGAGGGAGCCGCGACCGCCTCGGACACGACGAGGGCGAACAGCCCCACGATCAGGGGCGGGGCCTTGGCCTTCGCCGCCCGGATCGACTCCAGGAACCCGTTCATTCGTCCGTCGCATCTCCTCCGAGGTCGTGCACGATACGGTACGCTTCGTTGCGCGCGACGTCGAGCCGCTCGGCGACCTTGCGCGCGACCTCCGACGGCTTGCCCCCGAGCGCGAGCAATTCCTCGGCGAGCAGGCGAACGGCCTCCGTCCGATCCCCTCGGACCGCTGCGTCTTCGGCGGGTGCGACGACCACGGTCACCTCACCCCGGGCCGGTCGATCTCGATAATAGGCGATCGCCTCCTCCAGGGTTCCCCGGAAGAACTCCTCGTGCACCTTGGTCAGCTCGCGCGCGACGGCCACGGCTCGGCCGCGGCCGCACGCCTGCGCGAGATCCTCCAGGAGCGGGGCGAGGCGGTTCGGGGACTCGAACAGGACCACGGTCTCGCGGGAGCCGGCCACGCGCTCCAGGAGCTCCCGCCTCGCTCCGCCCTTCCGCTCGGCGAAGCCCAGGAAGGCGAAGCGGCCGCTGGGGAGCCCGGATCCCACGAGCGCAGCCAGCACCGCGCTCGGACCCGGGATGGGCACGACCTCGAAGCCGGCTTCGGCGACGGCCCGAACCACCCGGCCACCCGGATCGGAGACGAGCGGCGTGCCGGCGTCCGTGACCAACGCGAGATCCTCGCCGGCGGCGAGCCACTCGAGAATCTTGCCCGTGCGCTCGGCCTCGTTGTGCTCGTGCAGCGACACCAGCGACGCCTGCGCGCCCGCGTGCGCCGCGAGCACGCGCGTGCGGCGCGTGTCCTCGGCCAAGATCCTGCGCACGCTTCGCAGGGTGTCCGCGGCCCGGGGAGACAGGTCCGCGAGATTGCCGATCGGCGTGCTTACGACGTACAAGGTGGCCACCCGGCAAGATAGCGGCGGGTCGCCGCTCTACAGGTGCTGGACGACCTTCTCCTCCAGGTCGGCGCGCGGAACCGCGCCCACGACCTGGTCGACCAGCTCTCCGTCCTTGAAGAAGAGGATCGTGGGGATCGAGCGGACCTGGAATCGAACCGCCGTCTTCACGTTCGCGTCCACGTCCAGCTTTCCGACCTTGAGGCCCTTGTCGCGGTACTGCTCGGCGAGGTCGCTCACGATCGGCGCGACGACCCGGCACGGACCGCACCACACGGCCCAGAAGTCCACCATGTATAGCCCCTCGCCGCCCTCGATCTCGGCGGCGAAGTTGTCGTCCGTGATCTCGGTGATCACCTCACTGGTCGCCATCTCGGCTCTCCTTGTAGCGTGTTCGGACCGTAACGATCATACGTCTTCGAGCCCCACTCCGGACCCCCACCTCTCAGCGGCCCGAACCATGACACTCCCCTCGGCGGCGAGCCACCCCATCGATCACGTGGCGGTCGCCGTACACTCCATCGAAGAGGCACACGGCCTCTTCGAGCTCCTCACGCGCGAGCGGTGTTCCTCGCCCGAGCTGCTCGAGTCGCAAGGCGCGCGTGTCGCCTTCGTCGGCATGATCGAGCTGATCGAGCCGCTCGGCCCGGACACCCACGTCGGTCGCTTCCTCGCGCGTCGGGGTCAGGCGCTGCACCACGTCGCCCTGCGCACCGACGACCTCGAAGGAGAGCTCTCGCGCCTCGCCTCCGCCGGGGTCCGACTCATCGACTCCGAGCCGAGGCGCGGAGCCCGTGGCCACCTCGTCGCCTTCGTCCACCCCTCCGAGACGGCCGGGATCCTCACGGAGCTCGTCCAGCGGGTCGCACCCGCGGCGGAATCACCGACGTGAGCCACGGGGTCCCGACGAGCCCGACGACGGGGCCTCATCGGCCTCGCGTCATCACCATCTCCAGGTCCACGTTCTGGACCAGCCACCGCCCCTCGGAGGTCTGCACGACCTCGAAGGGGACCCCGACCACCCGCTCTCCCTGCACCGTCATGTCCACCAGGACCCTCGTGGTGGGCGCGTCGCGCCCGGCGACCCTCTCCTCGCGCACGATGCGGTAGTCCTCGTGGGCCAGGATGGAGGCGATCGCGTCCATGCGGATCTCGACGTCCTGCCTCTTGACGCAGGAGCTGCCGCCGAAGAGCGAGCCGATCTTCTTGAAGGCGCAGCCGACCGTGCTTCCGGTGTCCATCGCCGGCCCGTCCCTGGTGCCGAAGAGGTTCCCCATGGCGTGGACGTCGCGTTGGTTCGCGGCCTGCAGGAAACGCTCCACGGAGAGCTGCGCGGCCACGGGCGCGGCCGCGTTCGGCATCACCACCGTCGTCGTGCACGCCGACAGCAGGACCCCCGCCAGGGCGAGCGCGCCCGGACGACGGAGCTGGGTCATCGCCATTCCTCCGGAACCTCCTTGGATCGTCGCTCGAATCTCGGCAAATCGCCGCCCCGAAGAAAGGCCCAAGGTCCGGCGCCGTCCGGGATCGGAGTCCCCGACGGCGTCTCGGTCATGGCGCCCGCTCCGCGGCGGGCTCCGCCGGGGCCAGGCTCGCCGGCGGGACCACCTCGAAGTCGAGACGCCCACCCGACCCCGAGACCTTCGCGCGCACCGTCGTGCCCTCGGCGACCTCCTCGTCGAGGAGGAGAAGGGCCAGCGGATCCTGAAGCGAGCGCTGGATCGCGCGCTTGAGCGGCCGGGCGCCGAAGACCGGGTCGAAGCCCTCCCCGGCGAGGAGCTCGCGCGCCTCCGGCGTCACGTCCAGGTGGATCCCCAACTCGGCGGCCAGCTCCACGACCCGCCGGAGCTGGAGGTCGACGATCTTGCGGAGCTCGGCCTTTCCGAGCGGACGGAACACCACCACGTCGTCGATCCGGTTGAGGAACTCGGGACGGAAGTGGGCGTGCAGCTGCCCCCGCACCTGCGCCTCGACCGCTACCCAATCCCCCCCTGCGGTGCTCTCGAGGATGTCCTGGCTCCCGATGTTCGACGTCATGAGGATCACGACGTTGCGGAAGTCGACCGTGCGCCCCTGCGCGTCGGTCAGGCGCCCGTCGTCGAGGATCTGGAGCAGGACGTTGAACACCTCCGGGTGCGCCTTCTCGATCTCGTCGAAGAGGACGACGGCGTGCGGCCGGCGCCGCACCGCCTCCGTGAGCTGTCCACCCTCCTCGTAGCCGACGTAGCCCGGAGGCGCCCCGATGAGCCGCGCGACCGCGTGCTTCTCCATGTACTCGGACATGTCGATGCGCACGAGGGCGCGCTCGTCGTCGAAGATGAACTCGGCCAGAGCCCGCGCGGTCTCCGTCTTCCCGACACCGGTGGGCCCGAGGAAGATGAACGAGCCGACCGGCCGGTTCGGGTCCTGAAGGCCGGCGCGGGCTCGCCGCACCGCGTTGGACACGACGCGCACGGCTTCTTCCTGACCGATGACCCGCTCGGACAGGTGCTCCTCCAGATGGGTGAGGCGCCTGCGCTCGGACTCCATGAGGCGCGAGACCGGGATCCCCGTCCACTCGGCGACCACGAGGGCGATGTCGTCCGCCTCCACCTCCTCCTTGAGGAACTTCTGGTCGGCCTGCAGCTCCTGCAGCCTGCCCGTCGCGGCCTCGATCGCCTCCTCGGCCGCCGGGATCTCGCCGTAGCCGATCTCCGCGGCGCGGGTGAGCTCACCCGTGCGGGTGGCGCGATCGGCCTCGACGCGAAGCTCGTCGACCCGTGCCCGGAGCGACTGGATCTCCCCGATCACGTCCTTCTCGGCCTGCCACTTCGCCTTCATCCCGCGGCTCCTCTCGCCGAGCTCGGCCAGCTCCGCCTCGATGGCGCGCCGGCGCTCGCCCGCGGCGCCGTCGGTCTCGGCCGACAGGGCCTGACGCTCGATCTCGAGCTGCACGATCCGGCGCTCGACCTCGTCGATCTCCTGAGGCAGCGAGTCGATCTCGATGCGGAGCCGGCTCGCCGCCTCGTCGATGAGGTCGATCGCCTTGTCCGGGAGGAAGCGCCCGCCGATGTAGCGGTCGGAGAGCTTGGCGGCCGCGATCACCGCGTCGTCGGTGATGCGAACCCCGTGGTGCACCTCGTAGCGCTCCTTGAGCCCGCGCAGGATCGCGACCGCGTCCTCGACCGAGGGCGGGGCGACGAACACCGGCTGGAAGCGCCGCTCGAGGGCCGGGTCCTTCTCGACGTGCTTGCGATACTCGTCGAGCGTCGTCGCGCCGACGACCCGCAGCTCGCCGCGGGCGAGCGCCGGCTTGAGCATGTTCCCGGCGTCGACCGCACCCTCCGCAGCTCCGGCTCCGACGATCGTGTGCATCTCGTCGATGAAGATCACGTAGCGGCCCTCGGCCTCCGTGATCTCCTTGATCACGGCCTTCATCCGCTCCTCGAACTCGCCCCGGTACTTCGTGCCCGCAACCAGTCCGGCGAGGTCGAGAGCGATGACTCGACGGCTGTGGAGGGCCTCCGGCACGTCGCCTC
>JBFFWJ010000217.1:0-6241 GCA_041570315.1 Longimicrobiales bacterium
CTCCGGGAGCGGATGTCCGATTCGAGGGTCGCGTCTAGAGCGGCCGGTTCGGGTTCGCGATCGTGCGCCACATGTGTGCCGACGGGCTGTTGTCGTATCCCAGCCCCTCGGGCGGCTGCCGGAAGTTGCGCCCGATGATGTCGACGAACTGGTCGAGCTCGGGCTGCACCCCCTCCTGGAAGCCGTACGTGTCGTTCACCGTGATCATGCGCGCTTCCATGTACCAGGGGTGGTCACGCGCGTACTCGTACGCCTCCCGGATGTACGGCTCCGGCACGTAGTCGTCGCCGAAGATGCGGTTGTACATCTCGGGGTACTCGTAGCCGACCGAGTCGTCCGGGTAGAAGCGCAGCGGCGCGTGGTACCGGATCCCCCAGCTGATCTTCTCGTCGACGTAGGGCTCGACGAGCTGAGCGCCCCACCAGCCGTGGTCGACCTTGATCATGTTGAGCACCACGTCGTGCAGCAGGCACGCCATGATGGTGCTCTCCGGCTGGTCGGTCTGGAGCGCGTGCTGGGCGCTCTGCAGGACGTGCGTGGCCGGGGCGAAGCGGAGGCGGAAGAAGTCCTCGAGCGTCGGCTTGGCGGGCATCGGCTCGAGCTGCCGTCCGTTCGGCATGAACAGGTTGCCGGTCCCGCGCGGCGCGCGCGCCTCCTGCTCCTCGCGCGCGAGCCGAGCCTCGTAGGGATCGAGGATCGCGGAGTCCTCCCCTCCTCCGTGCGGCGCGACGCTCTCCTCGAGCTTGTGCATCATGTAGTGCTCGAGCTCCTCGGCCCTGTCCTCGTGGGACATGGCACCGATGGCACCGACACCCACCGTCGCGAGGAACGTTCTGCGATCGACTTCAATCACCTTCGGTCGCTCCATGGTGCCCTCCCGAACGAACGCGCCACGTGCATCCACTCGCAGCGAGAGTAGCCGCCGCGGAGTCGGGCGGCAAGCGACCCGAGCCGACGTTCGTCCGCCCGGGGACCGCGTGTCGACGGAAGGCGCGCCGTCGCGTATTCTCCTGTTCGATCGGATCCCCCGCACGCCCACGCCGCACCGGAGTCTGAGTCCATGCAGCGCGCATCGTCCGCCGTCGTCCTGTCCCTCGCCGCGCTCGTCCTCACGCCGCAGCTCGCGGCTTCCCAAGCCGATTCCCGCCTCGAGGCGCTCAAGGAGGAGGCGCTGGACGGGGTCGAGGCTCGCGCCAAGCTCGTCCAGGAGATCATCGACCACCTGTTCTCCTTCGGCGAGCTGGGGATGCAGGAGTTCGAGACCCAGCGCTATCTGACCGGGCTGCTCGAGGCCGAGGGGTTCGACATCCGGCTGGGCGTCGCCGGCATGCCGTCCGCCTGGACCGCGCGCTGGTCGAACGGCACGGGTGAGCCCGTGATCGCGCTCGGCTCCGACGTCGACGGGATTCCGCAGTCGAACCAGAAGCCCGGGGTCGCCTACCGGGACCCGATCCTGGCGATGGCGCCGGGCCACGGTGAGGGGCACAACTCCGGGCAGGCGGTCAACATCGCGGCGGCGCTCGTCGTCAAGGAGATCATGGAGCGCGAGGACATCGACGGCACGCTCCTGCTCTGGCCCGGGGTAGCCGAGGAGCAGGTGGCCTCGAAGGCCTTCTTCGTGCGCGAGGGCGTGTTCGACGGCGTCGACGTGAACCTCTTCACGCACGTGGGCAACAACTTCGGCGTGAGCTGGGGGCAGGCGGGCGGCAACGCCCTGTGGTCGGTGCAGTACCGCTTCACGGGTGAGACCGCGCACTCGGCGGGCTCGCCCTGGAGGGGTCGCTCCGCGCTGGACGCCGTCATGCTCATGGCCCAGGCCTGGGAGTTCAAGCGGGAGCATCTCCAGCCCGCGGCGCGGTCCCACTACATCATCGTCGACGGCGGGGACCAGCCGAACGTCGTACCGCAGACCGCGACGATCTGGTTCTACTTCCGTGAGCGGGACTACGAGCTGACCAAGGAGCAGTACGACGCCGCCGCCCTGATGGCCGAGGGCGCCGCGCTCATGACCGGCACCACGGTCGATACGATCATGACCGTGGGCTCGGCCTGGGGCCGCCACTTCAGCAAGCCGGTGGCGGAGGTCACCTACGCGAACATCGAGCGTGTCGGCCTCCCCGAGTGGAGCGAGGACGACATCCGCTTCGCCGAGGCGTTCCAGGCGGAGATGGACGTCGACATCACGGGGCTCGCCGACTCGATCCCCGAGCTGGGCGGCCCGGTGGACCTGTCCCGCTCGCTCGGCGGAGGCTCGGACGACATCGGCGACATCTCCTGGAACATGCCGACGGTGACGCTGCGCTATCCGTCGAACATGAGCGGCGGGCCGGGCCACAACTGGGCGAACGGCATCGCGATGGCGACACCGGTCGCGCACAAGGGCGGCGTGGCCGGGGCGAAGGTGCAGGCGCTCACGCTCCTCGACCTCCTCCTCGACGGCGAGACGGTGGAGGCGGCCTGGGACTACTTCAACGACGTGCAGACCGCCGAGACCACGTACATCCCCTTCATCAGCGAGAACGACCAGCCGGCCATCTGGCTGAACGAGGGGATCATGGCGACGTGGAGGGAGCGGATGCGCCCCTTCTACTACGACGCGTCGCGCTACGACACCTACCTCGAGCAGCTCGGGATCGAGTACCCCACGATCCGCTCGCGCCCCGTGTCGGAGGAGGACTCCGACGAGAACCCCGGCACGCGGGCGCCGGGCGGTGCGTAGGCCCGGCACCGCGCGCGTTCCGGGGGCCTTCCTCGCGGGTTGGCTCCTCTCGGGCCTGGCATCCGCCACCACGGGAGCCGCGGCGCAGGAGATCGACGTCGTCGAGATGACGGTGGCCGAGGTGCAGGCGGGCTACGCGGCCGGCGCGTTCACGGCGCTGGAGCTCACGCGCGCCTTCCTGGACCGGATCGCGCGGCACGAGCCCCTCTACAACGCCTTCATCTCGATGAACCCCGACGCGCTCGCGACCGCGGCCGCCCTGGACGTGCGGTACGCGGGCACGGGCCCGGTCGGGCCGCTCCACGGAGTCCCGGTCGTCATCAAGGACAACATCGACTACGGCGGCCTCGTCACCACCGCCGGTTGGGAGGGCTTCAGCTCGAGCACGGGCGGCGTGGACATGATTCCCGACGACGACGCCGCCGTGGTGACGAGGCTGCGCGAGGCCGGAGCGATCATCCTCGGCAAGACGAACCTCCCCGACTTCGCGGGGCACGGGACCCGGACCAACAGCACCGTCGCCGGTCAGACGCTCAATCCCTACAACCTCGACAAGGCGCCGGGCGGGTCGAGCGGTGGGACGGCCACGGCGGTGAACGCGAGCTTCGCCGTCCTCGGGCTCGGCACCGAGACCGGCGGCTCCATCCAGAACCCGGCCTCGGCCCAGGCGCTCGTGGGCGTCAAGCCGACCTACGGTCTGGTGCCGCTGGAGGGTGTCGTGCCGCTCAGCGGCACCTACGTGGACGTCGTCGGCCCCTTGGCCCGCACGGTCACCGACGCCGCGCTCGTGCTCGACGTGCTCGCCGGCCCGACCCCCGAGGACCTCGCGACCTACGCGGGGGCCGGGCGGATTCCGGACGGGGGGTACGCCGGGAGCCTGAGCACGAGCTCCCTCGACGGGAAGCGGTTCGGGCTGGTCGGGATCGGATGGCGCGACGATTGGCTTCCGCTGCACGCGGACACGGAGACCGAGTATCGCGCCGCGGTCGAGGCATTGAAGCGCCTCGGGGCCGACGTCGTCGAGGACCCCTTCCTGGGAAGCGGCTTCGTCGAGCTCTACGACGAGCGGCCACGCGTGCCGTCGCAGGGGACGCACGACATGTTCGTCTATCTGCGCGGGCTCGGCCCCGGCGCGCCCTTCGACTCGATCGAGGAGTGGGAGATGCTCGCCGGCCGGCCGTACACGCGCGGCCGTGGCGGGGGGGGGCGCGGCGGTGGCGGTGACGAGCCGCGGCCCCCGCCCGTGCCGGCGCGTCCGAGCGCCACGGAGGAGGGGGACGCGTACCAGGCGTGGCGCCACGAGATCCGAGCGCTCTTCCGCAGCGTGCTCGAGGAGCATGCGCTCGACGGGCTCTTCTTTCCCCAGTCGGGGACCCCGAACCGGGATCTGGTCGAGGACCCGGAGCGGCCGGACTTCTCCCCGAACAACTGGGCCGAGATCCCGAGCAACATCATCAACGACATCGGGCTGCCGGTGGTCACCGTGCCCTTCTCGTACTACGACGACGGCACGCCGTTCGTGGTTGCGCTCGTCGGCGATGCGTGGACGGAGGCGGAGCTCCTCTCGTACGCGTACGCCTTCGAGCAGGCGACGCACGCGCGCATCGCCCCCCGCCTGACGGAGGGTGCGGGGCGCTAGCCCGTCAGGCGCCCGGAAGCTGCCCCCACCCGCACCCGCGGCCCGGCCGGCCACCGGGCTCAACGGAGCGGGCAGGAGGCGTGTCCCGGTCTGGGGGACCTGCTCGAACGGCGACCCACGCTCTCCACTTCCTCGAACGGTGGCGCATGCACGCTCATGATAGATCGCGGCCGGTGGCGGCCGCCCTCCTGCTCGGAGCAGCCCTGCTGCTCGCGGCGCATGCGCCGGCTCTGGGACAGGAGGCCGGGTCGAGGCCCAACGTCTTCTTCGACTGCGAGGGTCCCAACTGCAACTCGCAGTACTACCGGACCGAGATCGGGTGGGTCAACTGGGTGAACGACCGGCAGGTATCGGACGTGCACGTGATCGTGACCAGCATCACGACCGGCTCGGGCGGGCGCCAGTACCAGCTCGACTTCGTCGGCGAAGGAGGCTTCGAGGGCTACGCGGACCAGCTCACGTACCAGACGCTTCCCACGGACACCGAGCGGGAGGAGCTCGACGGCATCACCCACGTGCTCGGGCTGGGGCTGGCCGCGTTCGCCAACGACTCCGGCTTCCGGGGCATCGTGTCGCTCCAGGGCGCAGGCGCGGCGCCGGGGGGCAGGGTGCAGGACCGGCTGGTCTCCCAGGAGGAGGTCGACGATCCCTGGAACCTGTGGGTCTTCCGGATCAACGGGAACGCCAACGTCGACGGGGAGGAGACCCGGGAGACGCGGCGCCTCTTCGGGAGCTTCAACGCGTCGCGCGTGAGCCCCACCTGGAAGGTCAACTTCAACGGAAACTTCAACAACAGCCGCCAGGAGTTCGAGCTCACCGACGGGACCTTCGTCGACACGCGTACCGACTGGGGCTTCAGCCAGCTCGTCACGTATGCGGTGGCCGAGCACTGGTCGATCGGCTTCACCAGCGAGGTCGCGCGCATGACGAGGGTCAACCAGGGCTTCCGCGCCGAGATCACGCCGGCCATCGAGTACAGCCTCTTCCCGTACGACGAAGCCACTCGTCGCGCGCTCACGGTCTTCTACAAGGTCGGCCCCGCGTATCGTGACTACCTGGAGACGACGATCTTCGGCGAGGACAGCGAGACGCGCTTCGAGCAGTCGCTCGAGATGGACTTCTCGCAGCGCCAGCCCTGGGGCGACGCCGGGCTGACGATGACCGTCTCGCACTACCTGCACGACACGGCGCTCTACAACGTCTCGCTTCGGGGAGACGTGGAGTACCGGATCTTTCGCGGGTTCAGCATCAACGCCCGCGGAGACGTCGCGCGGGTGCGCGACCAGATCTACCTGTCGGCCGAGGGGGCGAGCGACGAGGAAGCCCTCCTTCAGCTCCGGCGTCAATCGACCGACTTCGAGTACGGGATGTCCGTCGGGTTCTCGGTCCAGTTCGGCTCGATCTTCAACAACGTCGTGAACAACCGATTCCGTGGCGCGGGCTTCGGCGGGTTCCGCGGCTTCGGGGGCGGGGGCGGCGGCGGCGGCGGTGGCGGGCGCTTCTAGCGGAACGCCACCCTCCTACGCGAGCTCCTTCGCGAAGCGGAGGCTCGTGCGCTCGTAGCCGAGGTGTCGGTAGAGCTCGTGCGGTTCGGGCCGGCGCACGTGGCTGGTGACTTCCACCATCCCGCAGCCGTCCCGCGCCTGAGCCTCCTCGGCGGCCTCGACCAGGGCGCGACCGAGACCGGGACCGCGAGCCGAGGGATCGACGGCCAGCGACATGATGCGGCCGACCGGTCGGGGCAGTGCGGGATGGTCGTCCGGACGTTGCCCTCGGTCTGCCAGGCCTGCCACACCGCCGCGACGTCGTCGGCCGACACCGGGTAGCCGAGCGGCGACGGCAGGCGGCCGAGCTCGGCCGCGTCGTCGCGCACGGCGTGGCGC
>JBFFWJ010000218.1:0-6235 GCA_041570315.1 Longimicrobiales bacterium
CCCGCAGAACGGGCACGGCTTCAAGTCGCTCATCCCTCGCCTCCTGACCGAGCCGTCCGTTCCGTCTCCTCGTGAACCAAGGCTACCGCCGGGGGTGCCCTGCCGTCTGTCGGGCAATCGCTGCGAGGGTCCGTAGGGGCGGGGAATCGCCCCACACGCGCCTCAGCGCGCACCCGACATCGAGCCGCGTCCGGGAGGGCGAGATTCCGGGCGCAAGATGAGAGCACGGTCCGCGACGCGGACTTTCGAATAGATCGGTGAGCCATGATCATCCAGACCCTGTCCCTGGTGGGAGCGTTATACGACGCCATCGGCCCCGGCTTCATCCTGGCCGCGGCGCTCCCCTTCCTCGTCGTCGCCCTCTTCATCGTCGTGCGAGCCGCCCTCAGGCGGCCCCACACGGAGTAGGGGCGGTCCAGCGCTCGACCTTCGCCGGTCCAGGCCCACGGCGCGCGCCGCTCCGGGCCCATGGCCGGACCACCCCGGCGACGCCCGACACGGAGTTGGCGCGCCCAACGGAGGCGCGTACTCTTCCGTTCCGTGTGTCTCGAGCGGGAGGTGATCCGACCATGAAGGCGCTCTTCACGTGGACCGTGCCCCTCGCGCTGTGCGCCGCGCTCGCGGGTGTCTGCGAAGGCCAGGCCACGCCCGAGGCGCGGGCCGCGGTCCGCATGGCGGCCGGCTACCGGGTGGTGCCCAACGTCGTGTATCAGGTCGCCGACGGCTTCGAGGCCAAGCTCGACCTCTACGTGCCCCGCGGCCAGGACGGCCCACACGCCACGCTCATCCAGATCCACGGGGGCGGATGGGTCGGTGGCTCCAAGGAGGCCAACTCCCTCACCTTCCTCCCCTATCTCGAGATGGGCTGGGCGGTGGTCAACGTGGAGTACCGCCTGGGTCGCGTGGCGCTCGCGCCGGCCGCCGTCGAGGACTGCCTCTGCGCCCTGCGCTGGGTCCTCCGAAACGCCGATCGCTACGGAATCGACACGGATCGGCTGGTGGTGACCGGATACTCCGCTGGAGGCCACCTGGCGCTGACGACCGGGCTCGTGCCGCCGTCCGCCGGGCTCGACCGCCGCTGTCCCGGCCCCGAGGCGCTGGACGTCGCGGCGATCGTCAACTGGTACGGGATCACCGACGTCGGCGACCTGCTGGAGGGCGAGAACATGAAGTCCTACGCCGTCCAGTGGATGGGAAGCATGCCGGACCGGCAGGAGATCGCGGAGCGCGTCTCGCCGCTGACCCACGTGCGACCCGGGCTTCCCCCGGTCCTGACGATTCATGGCGACGCCGATCCGACCGTGCCGTACGAGCACGCCGTGCGCCTCCGCGAGTCCCTCGACCGGGCGGGCGTCCCGAACCGGCTGCACACGGTTCGCGGGGGAGGCCACGGCAACTTCCGGGTCGAGGAGTACCAGGAGATCTACCAAGTCATCCGGGAGTTCCTGACGGAGCACGTCCCCGGGTAGGACGCGGCGCACGGCGCCGCCGGGCCGGGTTGTCGGACAGGCCGAGGCGCGGGTCCGCAGCCTCGGGGAAATCCCCACCCGCCTTTCATCCGATGCCCGATGGAGCCTCCCGAGCGCCTCCGTTTCATTGGACTTCGAGGCGCCTGCCGCCAGGGAGTGGCGCTCGGCTACGGTGCGGCCGCGGTCGCGGTGTCGCACGGGGAGGTCCGCATGACCGATCGGCATCACCTGCCTCGGGGAGTGTCCCGCACGCGAGCGGCCGTAGCCCGCTCGTCCGGCCTCGGTGTCGGGGTGGCGCTGCTCGGCCTCGTCGCATGCGCGGACGAGTCGCCCTGGCAGGGCGAGGAGCTGTTGCTGCGGCCCGGCGGGGACGTCGTGGCGGCCGGTGGGGTCGTCGCGCGCTCCGACACGGTTCCGGGCGACGTGATGATGGCGGGCCGGATCCTGGGGTTCGACGGGCACGCCGGGGGCTCCTATCTCGGCGCCGGCGCCGAGCAGAGCGTGGGCGGACGGATCGACGGAAGCGTGCGCGCAGCCGGCGGCTCGGTCCGGGTCGGGGCGTCGGTCGGCCGCAACGTCACCGCGGTCGGGGGCAGCGTCGAGCTCGCCGGCGACGCGGACGTGCGAGGGAACGCCTACGTCGCCGGCGGCAGCGTTCGCCTCCTCGGCTCGGTCCTCGGAGACGTGTACGCGGGGGCCGGGGACGTGCTCGTCGACGGCTTCGTCGGCGGCGACCTGCGGGTCGAGGGCGCCACGCTCACGGTGGGCCCGGGAGCGCGCATCGACGGGGAGCTCCGCTATCGGCTGCCGAGGGCGGGTCGGCGGCGATCGCGGCGGGCGCGACCATCGGTGAGGGCGTCGAGGTGCTGGAGCCCCGCCGGGAGGAGGGGGGAGGCGTGGTCGTGTACGTGCTCCGCATGCTCGGCTTCCTCGTGTGCGGCACGGTCGTCGTGGCCGTCCTGCCGGGCGTGACGCATGGGATCGCGGAAGAGATCGACCGACGTCCCGCGGCCGCGCTCGGCTTCGGCCTCCTGTGGGTCGTGCTCGTCCCGATCGCGGCGGTGCTCACGGCGGTCACGCTGGTCGGCCTTCCCCTGGCGATCGTCCTGGCGGTGCTGTACGGTGTGTCGCTCTATGTGGCTCCGGTGGTCCCCGCCGTGTGGGTCGGCGGAGAGATCCTCCGAGGGCGGGATTCGCCGGAACGGGGCGACGCGGTCCTGCGATTCCTGACGGGCGGCGTGATCGTCGCCTTCGCGATGCTCCTGCCGTGGGTCGGTCTGCCCGCCAGGGCCCTCGCCGCCTTCGCGGGGCTGGGCGCTCTGGTGCTGGCGCTGCGGGAACCGCGTACGGGCCCCGCGGGAAGCTGAGAGGCGGAGGGTCGCCCGAGCGAGGAGGGAGCGTCGCCAACCGGTGCGCGTCGACGCGAGGCGCCCCCCCCTGGCGGAACCCCCTCGAGCCCGGACGGGGTGGAAGCCTAGACCTCCGGGACCGCGCCGCGGAGCATGTCGCCCAGCCAGTGCCCCGCCCGCTGCACCTTCGCCCGCACGTACGGCAGGTTGTGCCGGTTGAGCGTGCCGTGCAGGGGCTCGCGATGCATGACCCGGATGCCGCCCTCCTCGAGCGCCCGAACCTTCTCCGGGTTGTTGGTCAGGATCCGCACGCGCTCGACGCCGAGATGGCGGAGCATGCCGACCGCGGCGTCGTAGCGACGCTCGTCCGCTCCGAACCCCAGCACGCGGTCCGCGTCCACCGTGTCCAGCCCGCTCTGCTGCAGCGAGTACGCGCGCAGCTTGTTGGCCAGCCCGATCCCGCGCCCTTCCTGGTGCAGGTAGAGGAGGATGCCGCCGCCGCTCTCCGCGAAGGACCGGAGGCTGCCGCGGAGCTGCTCGCCGCAGTCGCAGCGCAGGCTGCCGAAGAGATCGCCGGTCAGGCACGCGGAGTGGAGCCGGACCGGGACGGGGTCGGGCCACCGCTCCCGCTCCCCGATGAGGATCGCGACGTGCTCGAGAAGCCCGTTCGCCTCGCGGAACAGCATGAAGTGCGCATGCTCCGCCTCCTCGAGGGGCACCGGCGCTTCGCTGACGTGCGTCACCACGACGCCTCCGCCGTGGCTCTCGGTGAGCTGACGCACGTCCGCGGCCCCGACCTTGAGCAGCGCGCCGCTCTCGAGCTGGGCGCACAGCTCCGGGACGCGCTCGGGGTCCGCGGGGGCGCACACGACCGCGGGCAGGAGGCGACCGACCCGCACGAGCGCGAGGGCGGCCGCCTCGGACTCGGTGGCCGGGCGCGGATCGAGGCGGGCCGCGTCGAAGCTGCCCACCGCTCCGGAAAGACGGTACACGTCGGCCGCGGTCTCGCCGTTCAGGCCGAGGCTGAACCCCGGTGACTCCAGGCCGGTCGCGGCGATGGAGAGCCCGATGGTCCGCGCCCGCTGCGGCGTCACCACGAGGCGGATCGGCCCGCTTCCCAGGCGCTTGAGCGCGCTCAGGCTGGACGCGTCGAGACCTTCCACGGGGGCGCACAGCACCGCGCCCCCGGCCTGCGGAGAGGACGGGAGGACACACAGGGGACGGCCCCGCCGCAGATCGAAGAGACCGCGCTCAACCTCGTGCATGCTGCCTGTCGCCATGTTCTCTGTCCAGCCTCGGGCCTGCCCCCCACCGCGTCGCGACTCCGCCACCGCGGCGCCTTCGAGCTCCAGCTCCGGAAGCGGCCGAGCCTCCGAGGGGACGAGTAGTATACCACGAGAGCGCAGCGCCTGCCCCCACCGGCCCCGACTGGTCGACCGAACGAGAGGCGCGGCGAGCACGAGCCCGATGAAGATGGGGGCGAGCCACAGGAAGAACGGGGGGCTCTCGGCCAGCGTGAGGCCGGCCCACGCCGCGCCGACCGCCGTCACCGTGCCGGTGCGCGCTGCGGCCTCCCTCCAGGGGATGTCCCTCCCGGTCCGCGCCTGCGCGCCCCACTGCACGTCGCGGCCCGCCAGGATGCCGAGCACGAAGGCGGTGTGATACATCATCATCAGCGGCGCGATCAGGATCGAGAAGACTCCCTCGAGGACCGCGCTCGCGACGAGAGGAAGCGCGCCGCCGAAGGCCGGGCGCCGCCGCGCCAGCGCCAGGATCACGCCGAGCGCCTTGGGGAGGAAGAGCACGACGGCGGTGAGGGCGAGCAGCGGCACCAGCGCGCCGGTCCCGGAGAGCGGGCCGGCCAGGCCCCTGACCTCGGTCTCGCCGAGGAGCGGGGTCGCGCTCAGGCCGGGCACGAGCACGTACGCGGTGCTGGCGAGAAGCAGCAGGAGCCAGAGCACCGAGGCGACGTAGCCCATCGCCCCCAGCACGAAGTGGACCCGGCTCAGCGGGTGCAGCCCGGGCTCTCCCAGCAGCCGCAGGTGCTGGAGGCTGCCCTGCGCCCAGCGCCGGTCCCGCTTGGCGAAGTCCAGGAGGTTGGCCGGGACCTCCTCGTGGCTGCCGTCCAGCGAGGCGAGGAGGAACACCCGCCACCCCGCTCTGCGCAGGAGGGCGGCCTCGACGAAGTCATGGCTGAGGATGGGCCCGCCCAGCGGGGGGCGACCGGGAAGCGTCGGCAGCCGCGCGTGCTCGACGAAGGGGCGGACGCGCACGATCGCGTTGTGGCCCCAGTAATTGGCGGAGTCCGCCTGCCAGAACGCCTGGCCGGAGGCGAGCATCGCCGAGTACAGCGCACCGGCGAACTGCACGAAGCGGCCGAAGAGGGAGCTCTGGCGGACGGGCACGGGGACGGTCTGCAGGAGGCCCACCAGGGGGTTCGCCTGCATCGTCAGCACGAGCTCGACCAGCGTGTCCCCGCTCATCACGCTGTCCGCGTCGAGCACGACCATGAAGTCGTAGCGCTCGCCCCAGCGCTCGCAGAAGTCGGCGATGTTGCCCGCCTTGCGGCCGACGTTCGACGGCCGGCGCCGGTAATGCAGCCGTCCCGGTCGGGGCACGCTCGCGCGCAGGGCCTGCCAGGCGGCCTCCTCGGCGGCCGCGATGCCGGCGTCGGTCGTGTCGCTCAGGAGGTGCACGTCGAAGTGGCCGGCCTGCCCCGTGGCCTCGAGCGATCCGATCATCGCGGACAGCCCCTCCATCAGCCGTCCGGGCTCCTCGTTGTGGGCGGGCATGACCAGCGCCGTTCGGGTCACGATCGGCGCGCGCGAGCGCGCACGCCCCAGCGTCCGCTCGAGCGACAACGGATCGCGGCCCAGGACGCCGAGCGTGAACCCGATCACGGCGTTCCAGAAGGAGAGCGCGATCCACGCGAAGGTGGGCACGAAGAGGATCAGGATGCCGACCTCGAGGGCGGTCAGGCCGGCCGCGCCGACGATGTCGAGCATCATCGCCGTCCCCAGGAGCGTCGTCGCCCCCACGGCGCCGAAGTAGGCCGCGCGTCGGCCGGCGAGGCCCGGTGCTCGGAGCACGCGGCTCGCCGGGCGCGACCCCGCTACCGCGCCGTCACCCGAGCTCATCGGGGTACCAGACGTAGGTCCACGTCTCGCTGAGCCGCGCGCCGCCGAGGGCCAGGTGCAGCCTCATGTCGGCGGGACGGTCGCCGTCCGGCTCCAGCCGGAAGGAGACGCGCCAGCCCAGCCCGGGGGGAAGGGGGTCGACCCGGACGTCGGAGATCGAGCCGGACGAGGTAGCGAGCACCGCCTCCGGCCCCGCGTCCCGCGCCAGGCCGTCGAGCGGCCCGTCGGTGAAGTCGACGATGAAGCGCCGGGCGCCCTTGATCGCGACGGCGGCTCCCGG
>JBFFWJ010000219.1:0-6231 GCA_041570315.1 Longimicrobiales bacterium
CTATCCGTTCGTGAACTGCACGAACTGCGGCCCGCGCTATTCGATCATCCGCGCTGTGCCCTACGACCGCGTGCATACCACCATGTCCTCCTTCCCGATGTGCGCCTCCTGCAGGGCCGAGTACGAGGACCCCACCGTCCACCCCCACCATCCGCGGCCTCCCCCGCCCCCTCGCCCGGGCCCTGGAGAGCTACGCGGAGCGGCTGGACGTCGACATGATCCGCGACGCGTACGAGCTCGCGGTCGAGGCGCACGCGGGCCAGCTGCGCGCGTCGGGGGCGGAGTACGTCGAGCACACGATCGAGGTGGCGACGATCCTCGCCCAGCTCCGGCTCGACACGGACACGATCGTCGCGGGGCTGATCCACGACACGATCGAGGACACCGAGGTCTCTCTGCGCGACGTCGAGAAGCGCTTCGGACCTCACGTCGCCTCCATCGTGGACGGGGTCACCAAGCTGGGCCGGGTCCAGTTCCGGTCGGCGACCGAGCAGCAGGTCGAGAACTACCGCAAGATGCTGCTGTCGATGGCGAGCGACGCGCGCGTGATCCTCGTCAAGCTCGCCGACCGCCTCCACAACATGCGCACGCTCGAATACCTGCCGGACAACAAGCGGCGCCGGATCGCGCTCGAGACCCGGGAGATCTACGGGCCGCTGGCCCACCGGCTGGGCATGGCGGCGATCCGGTGGGAGCTGGAGGACCTCGCCTTCAAGTTCCTGGAGCCCGACGCCTACGATGCGCTCCGACGCCAGATTCGACAGCGGCGCAAGGCGCGTGAGCGCGACATCCTGGAGATGCAGCGCCCGCTGGAGGAGGCGCTCGAGGAGGCGGGCATCCCGGCGGTGGTCAGCGGACGCCCGAAGCACCTCTGGTCCGTGCACCGCAAGATCGTGACGCAGGGGCGTCCCTTCGAGGAGATCTTCGATCTCATGGCGATGCGGGTGCTCACCGACTCGATCCAGAGCTGCTACGCGGCGCTCGGCGTGATCCACTCGAAGTGGACGCCGATCCCGGAGCGCTTCCACGACTACGTGGCGACGCCGAAGTCGAACATGTACCGCTCGCTCCACACGACGGTGTTCGGTCCGGGCGGTCGCCGCTACGAGATCCAGATCCGCACCGAGGAGATGCATCGCACGGCCGAGTACGGGATCGCGTCGCACTGGCGCTACAAGGAGGACGGCAAGGGGCGCGGCGGGGGCGAGGTCGACGACGCGCTGACCTGGTTCCGGCAGGTGCTGGAGTGGCAGCAGGACACGAAGGAGCCGGAGGAGTTCATGGAGTTCCTCCGCATGGACCTCTTCCGGGGGGAGATCTTCGTCTTCACCCCCGACGGCGACGTGAAGGCGCTGCCGATCGGCGCCACGCCGATCGACTTCGCCTATTCGGTCCACACCGAGGTCGGCCACCACTGCGCGGGCGCCAAGGTCAACGGGCGGATCGCGCCGCTGTCGCGCGAGCTCAAGAACGGCGACGCGATCGAGATCCTGACGAACGCGAAGCAGCGGCCGAGCCGCGACTGGCTCTCGTTCGTCAAGACGTCGCGGGCCCGCCAGAGCATCCGGCAGTGGATCAGGCGCGAGGAGTTCGAGTCGGCGCTCAAGCTCGGCAAGGACCTGCTCGACCGCGAGCTGAAGAAGGCGAAGAGGACCCTGCCGAGCGGCCAGTCGGAGCTCGACAAGGGCTCCTCGGCCCTGGGCTACCCGAACCTCGACTACGTGCTCGCCGCGCTCGGACGGGGCGACATCGGGCCGACGGCGGTCATCAGGCAGTTCCACCCCGAGCACGACCCGTCCGAGGTCGCCAAGGAGCAGCCGTCGGCGCTGTCGCGCCTGGCAGCCCGGCTGCGCATCTCGGGGCGGGGGGTGCGCATCCAGGGCATGGACAACCTGATGGTGCGCTATTCGCGCTGCTGCCAGCCGGTTCCGGGCGATCCGGTCATCGGCTACGTGACGCGCGGCCGGGGCGTGTCGATCCACCGCAGCGACTGCCCGAACGTCCTCGCGCTGTCCCGGGATCCGGAGCGGCGCATCGAGATCGAGTGGGCCGCGGAGAAGGGCGACCGCTTCTTCGTGAAGCTCTTCATGCGGGGCACCGACCGGCGCGGCCTCCTGTCGGACGTGGCCAAGGCGATCACGGACACGGGCACCGACATCTCGCACGCCGACATGCGCTCGACCGAGGGCGGCATGCACGGGGAGTTCGTCGTCGAGGTGCGCGACCTCGCGCACCTCGAGAAGGTCCGCCGCGCGATCGGGCGGGTGAACGGCGTGCTGGACGTCGAGCGGCGCGAGCACTTCGACGAAGAGGACCTGGGCTGGGTGTAGTCCGGCGGTTGCGGTGCGGGGTGGGGGGGGTGCCCCCGGAAGGCTCACGGGGAGACATTGGGGGACCTCCCCGCCGAGCGGGGAGCCGCGACGCCACGACCGGAAAGGGCTGCGATAGGTTGACCACGACAGCAGGAAAGGCGTCGGTGCGCGCCGGAGCGCTCGCCCGGGCCCGACCGGCGCGGGCGCACGCGAAGCGGCCGCCTCGGGCCCTCGCCGGGCTCGTCGTGGGGTGCGCGCTCCTGGTACCCGCGTCCTCGCTCGGCCAGACGGTGCAGCTCGACGACCCCCGCGCCGAGTACCTGCGGCTGCTCCAGATCTCCGGTCGCGCCGTGCCGGGCTCGTTCACGGTCCGGCCGAGCGCGGGGCTCGTCCCCGGCGGGGCCGACCTCGGAGATCATCCGTGGAGTGAGCGCATCGAGCCGGCTCCGCCGGGTCAAGCCGGTCGGGCACGCCTCGACGGGTTGGGCGCGCGCCTGCGGCTCTTCGTCAACTCCCGACACCCGACCGGACAGAACGACGGGGCCGTGTGGCAGGGCAAGGGGCTGACCAGCGCGCTCGACCTCGAGACCTCGGTGCGATGGCGGGCGCTGACCGTGACGGTCGCGCCGACCGTTCTCTATGCGCAGAACGCGGCGTTCGAGCTGGCGCCGGTCGGGGCGGGTCGCGAGCCGGAGTTCGCCTACCCGTGGCGGGTGATCGACCTCCCGCAGCGCTTCGGGCCCGAAGGCTTCTGGCGGCTGGATCCCGGGCAGAGCGAGATCGCGCTGGCGTGGCGTGGGGCCCGACTGGGCTTCGGCACGCGGAACCTCTGGTGGGGCCCGGGCCGCAGAAACGCGATCGTCATGAGCAACAACGCGGCGGGGTTTCCGCACGGCTCCCTGGGCACGAACGGACCGGTGGACATCCGGATCGGCTCGCTCGAGGCCCACTGGATCTGGGGACGGCTCGGCCAGTCGGACTGGTTCGATCCGGAGGTGGCGGCGACGGACCGGTTCCTGACCGGGCTGGCGCTCGCGTATTCGCCGGGCTTCCTCGCGGGCCTGTCCGTCGGCGCCACGCGCGTCTTCTATGGGCATGTTCCGGACGGGGGCGTCCCGCTGGGCGACTACTTCCTCGTCCTTCAGGGCGTCCGCAAGAAGGACCTGGCGAGCGGGGACAACCCCCTCGGTGACGACGACAAGGACCAGCTCTTCTCGCTCTTCTTCCGCTGGGCGCTCGCGGAGAGCGGCTTCGAGGTGTACGGGGAGTGGTCCCGGAACGACCACGCCTGGGACCTGACCGACCTCGTCCTGGAGCCCGGGCACTCCGAGGGGTTCACCTTGGGGCTCCAGAAGTCCGTGGAGCTGGGAGGGAGTCGGCTGCTGGCGATCTCGACCGAGCTGACGCGGCTCGAGCGCTCCAGGACCAGAGAGGTGCGGGCCAGCCCCGTCTACTACACGCACTACATCGTGAGGCAGGGCTACACCCACGAGGGCCAGGTCATCGGGGCGGGGATCGGCCCGGGGGGCAACGCCCAGCACGCGGCGATCGACCTGTACGCGCCGTGGGGCCGTGCCGGTGTCTTCATCCAGCGCGACGTGCACGACAACGACGCCTTCTACGACTGGGCCGAGGCCAACGATCGGGACTTCTGCTGCCACGACGTCTCGTTGCGGCTGGGCGCCCGGAGCCTCGTCTTCGCCGGACCGCTCGAGGTCGGCGGCGGCCCGACGCTGACGCGCGAGCTCAACCGCTACTTCGGCGGCAACGAGGTCTGGAACCTCCACCTCGCGCTGACCGCCCGGTGGCGCGGGCGATGAGGGGCCGGGTCCGTCGTCACGGCCCGTCGGCCGGAGCGAAGGGCCGGCCCCGCGCATGACCGCCTTCCAGCTCGTCTCGCCCCACGAGCCCGCGGGCGACCAGCCCGGAGCGATCACCGAGCTCGTCGAGGGCCTCGGTCGGGGCGACCGCAGCCAGGTGCTCCTCGGGGCCACGGGCACGGGCAAGACGTTCACGATCGCGCACGTCATCGCGCAGCACGGGCGGCCGACGCTCGTCATGTCGCACAACAAGACGCTGGCGGCTCAGCTCTACGGGGAGCTCAAGTCGCTCTTCCCGCACAACGCGGTCGAGTACTTCATCTCGTACTACGACTACTACCAGCCCGAGGCGTACGTCGCGGCCACGGACACCTACATCGAGAAGGACGCCTCGATCAACGAGGACATCGAGCGCCTGCGCCTGAGGGCGACGTCCTCGCTGATGGAGCGCGAGGACGTGATCGTGGTGGCGTCGGTGTCGTGCATCTTCGGCCTCGGCAACCCGATGGACTACCGGAGCCTGATGCTCCACCTCGAGGTCGGGGGCGAGCACCCGCGCCGGGAGATCCTGCGGGGGCTGGTCGACATCCAGTACAAGCGCAACGACTATCTCTTCGAGCGGGGCGCCTTCCGCGTGCGCGGCGACACGGTCGAGGTCTTCCCCGCGTACGAGGAGCAGGCGGTCCGGATCGAGCTGTGGGGGGACGAGGTCGAGCGCATCAGCCGCTTCGACCCGCTCACCGGGGAGGTCATCGCGACGCTGGACCGCACGGCGATCTATCCGGCGAGCCACTACGTGACGCGCCGCGCGACGATCGAGGAGATGGTGCCCTCGATCCGCGAGGAGCTCGCCGGCGAGCTCGCCGAGCTCCGTGCGGGGGGGCGCCTGCTGGAGGCCCAGCGCCTCGAGCAGCGCACGAACTTCGACATCGAGATGATGCTCGAGATCGGGACCTGCCCGGGCATCGAGAACTATTCGCTGTACACGAGCGGCCGACGCCCGGGCGAGCGGCCCGCGTGCCTCCTCGACTACTTCCCCGGCGACTTCCTGACCATCGTGGACGAGTCGCACGTGTCCATCCCGCAGATCAACGGGATGTACAACGGCGACCGCTCCCGCAAGCTCGTCCTCATCGAGCACGGCTTCCGCCTGCCGTCGGCGCTCGACAACCGGCCGCTCAAGTTCGAGGAGTGGGCCTCGATCGTGCCGCAGGCGGTGTACATCTCCGCCACCCCGGGCGACTGGGAGGTCGGGCAGGCGGGGGGCGTGGTGGTCGAGCAGATCATCCGCCCGACCGGGCTCGTCGACCCCGAGATCGTGGTTCGCCCGGTCAAGGGCCAGGTGGACGACCTCCTGGCGGAGATCCGCGAGCGCGAGCGCAAGGGCGAGCGCGTGCTCGTGACGACGCTCACCAAGAGGATGGCCGAGGACCTGTCGGAGTACCTGCAGTCGGTGGGCGTGCGCGTGCGCTACATGCACTCGGAGGTGGACACGATCGAGCGCATGGCGATCCTGCGTCAGCTCCGGCTCGGCAAGATCGACGTGCTGGTCGGGATCAACCTGCTCCGGGAGGGGCTCGACCTGCCGGAGGTGTCGCTGGTCGCGATCCTCGACGCCGACAAGGAGGGCTTCCTGCGCGACGCGCGCTCGCTGATCCAGACGGTGGGGCGCGCCGCCCGCAACGTCGACGGCAAGGCCATCATGTACGCGGACCGGATCACGCACTCGATGGAGCGCTGCATCGACGAGACCAACCGGCGGAGGGAGATCCAGATCGCCCACAACGCGGCGCACGGCATCACCCCGGAGACGATCCGCAAGAGCGTCGAGGAGATCGAGTTCGCGACCCGGGTCGCGGACGCGCGTGCGGCGCCGGCGGCGGTGGCCGAGGCGGCGGCCACGTACGCCGACGAGGTGAACCGCGAGGAGTACGTGAAGATCCTGGAAAAGGAGATGGCGGAGGCCGCCGAATCGCTGGACTTCGAGCGGGCCGCGCTCTTGCGCGACCAGCTCTTCGAGGTCAGGGCCGTCGGCCAGAAGTGACCCCAACGGCCGCCCGATACCGGAGGAGCGGCGGCACCCCCTGCCGATCCAGGGC
>JBFFWJ010000220.1:0-6167 GCA_041570315.1 Longimicrobiales bacterium
CAAGGAGTTCGCGATCAAGGGCAACATGCTCGACATGGCGGTCGGCATCATCATCGGCGCCGCGTTCGGCACGATCATCCAGTCGCTCGTCAACGACGTGATCATGCCACCGATCGGACTCCTTCTCGGCGGCGTCGACTTCAGCGACATCTTCATCACGCTGCAGCAGGGCGCGGTACCCGGACCCTACGCCACGCTCGCCGCGGCTCAGGAGGCGGGAGCGGTGACCATCAACCTCGGCGTGTTCGCCAACGCGGTCATCTCCTTCCTGATCATCGCCTTCTCCGTCTTCATGGTCGTGCGCTCCTTCAACAAGCTGAAGAGGGAGGAGGAAGCGGCACCCCCGGCGCCGCCCGCGCCCTCCGCCGAGGAAACGCTGCTGGGCGAGATCCGCGATCTCCTCAAGGCGCAGGCCTAGCCGCCCGAACGCCAATCGGTCATCGGGTACGGCCCGCCAGCGAGACCGCGGGCAGCAGCTCGCGCTCCGCTTCGGCGGACGCCCGCGGTGGGACGTTCCTCGACGGTCCCGGCCGGGAGACCCCGGCCGGGACCGCCCCGCGCGGCGGTCCCGGGAGGACCGCTCACGGGAGGAGCCGCAGCCCCGAGCGTGACCCGGCGTTCGTCGGTCCAGCCGACCCCACGACCCCGCGGGGGGTGAGCGGCGGGCGCCCGGAACTCATCGATGCCTCCGGTGTGGACAGGGTTCCGAAGCCGATCGTCGACGTCCGACTCCTTCCGAGAGGTCGCCACATGAAGAAGGCGCAGATCCGTTTCGTCGTAGCGGGAACGCTCGCGGGTGCAGCAGCGCTCGCGGCCTCGCCGAATGGCCTGACGGCTCAGGACGCGTTCACCTGGGAGAACTCCACCGAGCTCAGCTTCGTGTCGACCGGCGGCAACGCCTCGTCGAGCAGCCTGGGCCTCAAGGCGACCCTGGCGGGCACGGGGGCCCCGAACAGCTTCAAGTTCGAGGCGGGGGGTATCCGGAGCGAGACCAGCACGACGACCCGGACGGCCACCGGAACGCTCACGAGCTACACCATCGCCGAAGCCACCGTCTCGCAGGTCACCGCGGAGAACTACTTCCTGCGTGGACGCTTCGATCGGAGCTTCGACGGAGCATACGGCTACACGGGCGCGGGCTGGGAGCGCAACACGTTCGCGGGCGTCCAGAACCGCTACAGCATCGTGGCCGGCCTCGGGCGCACCTTCGTCGACGGCGACGCGGGGAGCCTCAAGGCCGACGTCGGTGGCACCTACACCGTCCAGAAGGACGTGGACCCGGTCCCGGGAGCGGACGAGGGCTTCTTCGGGGCGCGCCTCACCGCGGAGGCCAAGAGGCCGATCAATCCCTCGACCGACTACGAGTCCGCGCTGGTCGTCGACAACAGCTTCGAGAACTCCGACGACCTGCGCGCCGACTGGATCAACTCGCTCACGATCGCGCTGTCGGAGCGTCTCGCCTTCAAGACGTCGCTTCAGCTCCTCTTCGACAACGAGCCGTCTCAGCTGAGCGTTCCGCTCTTCGATACCGCCGGCACGCCCACCGGGTCCAACGTGCTGACGCCCGGCGAGAAGATCGACAGCATCCTCACGCTCACCCTGGTCATCAAGCTTTAGGGCCGAGCGCTCGCGCTACCAGTCGGGGCTTTCCGTCTCGTCGAGCCTGCGCAGCTCGGCCTCGAGCCTCCGGGTCTGCTCGTCCGTGGGCTGCTCGACCGGGGCGAGCGCCTGCCGCGTCGCGCCTCCGCGCGCGATGAGGCCCACGAGCATGCCTGCGGTGAGGATCGCGACGCCGGGCAGGAGGTAGCCCACCAGGTTGAATCCCTCCGGCGGGGGCGCCATCAGGACCGGCACCCCGTAGTCCGCGACGAAGCCCGCCTGGATGGTCTCGACGTCCCGGCCCGCCTCGAGCTCCGCGCGGATGCGCTGCGACCACACCGGTGACGTGCCGCACTGCATCTGGAACTGGCACGAGTGCACGTCCAGCCCGCACCCGCAGTCGCACTTGAGCGCCCGCTCCAGGACGAGGAGCTTCTCGCCGAGCTCGCCCTCGTGATAGTGGCCGCCGGTCGGGGCGTTCGGGTCGAATCCCTGGTGGGACGGGCCCGTCGACTGGGCCGCGGCCGGAAGCACCGGCACGAGCGCGAAGACGAGCCCGACGGACAGCGCAGCGATCTTTCTCTTCATGGCAGGGCCTCCCCGAGCGGCCATCCGCTCCACCCCGGAGCGGTCGTGGGCCGACGTACGCAATCTAACCTGTCCGGGCGATGCGGTTCCGGTGCGGCGCGCGCGCCGGCGCCCCTGCCCCTCCGAGCCCGGCCCGCGCCCCCACTCCGGCGGTATCGAGGTCCGGCACGGCGGTGGCGACGGGTGGCGGCCTCAGGACCTCAGCGCCGGCCCGTCCCCCGCGCCCCCGAGTCGTCGCTGCGCGGGTCGGGCGCCCCGATCCGCTCCCCGGTGCGCGCGTCGATGCCGATCGAGTTGGCCGACCCCTGTCCCCCACCCATCTGCACGACGTGCCCCATCTCCTCGAGGCGCTCCACCGTGGCCGCCGGCACGCCGTCTTCCTCGATGCGGATCCGGTCGGGCAGCCATTGGTGGTGGATCCGGGGAGCGGCGACGGCCTCCTCGATGCCCATCCCGAAGTCGACGAGGTTGAGGATGACCTGCGCGACCGTGTTGATGATCGTGCGGCCGCCCGGGCTGCCGACCACGGCGACCAGCTCGCCGTCCTTGGCGACGATGCTCGGCGTCATCGAGGACAGCATCCGCTGCTGCGGACGGGCGAGGTTGGGCGTCGTCCCGATGAGCCCGGTCGCATCCGTCAGGCCCGGCCCCGCGTTGAAGTCGCCCATCTCGTTGTTGAGCAGGAAGCCCGCGCCCGGCACCACGATCGCGGACCCGTACCCGAACTCGAGCGTGTAGGTGACCGAGACCGCCATGCCGTCGGCGTCGACCACCGAGTAGTGGGTGGTCTCGGGGCTCTCGGGCCGGGTCGCCACGTCGGACGGGTGCGACACCGAGGCCCGCCGCTCGTCGATCGAGCGCCGTAGCCAGGCGGCGTGCCGCTTGCTCGTCAGCCTCCGGACGGGCACGTCCGCGAAGTCCGGGTCGGCGAGGTGCTCGGCCCGGTCACGGAACGCCCGCCGCATGGACTCGGCCAGGAGGTGGAGGTACTCGGGGCTGTTGTGCCCGAGCGCGGCCAGGTCGTACGCCTCGAGGATGTTGAGCATCGTCACGATCGCGACCCCGCCCGAGCTGGGCGGGGGCATCGAGACGATGTCGTAGCCCCGATAGGTCCCCTGCACGGGAGCCCGCTCGCGCGCCTCGTAGAGGTCCAGGTCCCGCTCGGTGATCAGGCCGTCGCCGCGGCGCATCTCGGCCGCGAGCAGCCGGGCCGTCTCGCCCCGGTAGAAGCCGTCCCGTCCCTCGTCCCGGATCCGCTCTAGGGTGCGCGCGAGGTCGGGCTGCTTCCAGGTTTCCCCGGCGCGATACGGCGTGCCCGCCTTCGACATGGCCGCCACGGTCGCCTCGTAGCGCGCGCCGCGCCCCTGGACGAACCGGCTCAGCGAGCCGGCGAGGCCCTCGCTGACCTCGAAGCCGTCGGACGCCAGGCGCACGGCCGGGTCCACCAGCGCGTCCCAGCCCAGGCGGCCGTAGAGCCGGTGCGCCTTGTCGAAGCCGGCCACGGTCCCCGGGACGCCCACCGCCCTGTGGCTCTGGTGATGGAGGTCCGAGGAGTACTCGCCGCTCTCGTCCAGCCACATCTCGGGATGCGCGGCGAGCGGGGCCTTCTCCCGGAAGTCGATCGCGGTGCTCTGGCCGTTCGGGAAGCGGATCACCATGAAGCCGCCCCCGCCGATGTTGCCGGCCGTCGGATGCGTCACCGCGAGGGCGAAGCCCGTCGCGATGGCCGCGTCGATCGCGTTGCCGCCCCGCTCCAGGACGTCCGCGCCGACCTGGCTCGCGATCCACTGCTGCGACGAGACCATGCCGCCGCTCGAGCGGGCGGGCTCCTGCGACTGGCCGAGCCCCGCGGCCGGGGCCAGGCACAGGGCGGTGCCGGCGGCGAGGGCGAAGCTGATCCTGGACGGGGCACGGCGCATCGGGCACCTCGGGTCTTTCGGGCTACGGGGCGCGCGGCGCTCACGCACGGTCAGGTCGGACCGAAGCCGCGACGCGGAGGGCGAAAGATCCGATCTGGACACGATCCGCGCCAGCGGCGATTGCCCGATCGCACACGCCCGGTTACTACATGTGCCTTTCGTTCACCCCACGGGGACCGACATGGCGATCAAGAGACGGGACTTTCTGAAGAAGGCGGGTGCCGGCGCGGCCGGCGCCGCGGCGCTCGGCGCGTGCGGCGGAGGCGAGGGCGGCGAGGCGGCCATCCAGTCCGGCGGAATCGACGGGCCGCGCGTGAGCTGGCGCATGGCCACGAGCTATACGCCCGCCCTCGACCTCCTGCACGGGGCGGGCCTGCGCATCGCGCAGCGCGTGGAGGAGCTGACGGGAGGAAACTTCACGATGCGCGTGTACGCGGCCGGCGAGATCGTGCCGGCCCTCTCGGTCATGGACGCCGTGCAGCAGGGCACGATCCAGTGCGGCCTCACCCCCGGGTACTACTACATCGGCAAGAACCCGGCGCTGGCCTTCGACACGGCCATCCCCTTCGGCCTGAGCACGCGCCAGCTCTACGCCTGGATGATCCACGGAGGCGGCCTCGACCTCCTGAACGCCGCCTACGCCGACTTCGGGATCATCTCCTTCCCGGCCAACTCCACGGGCGGGCAGATGGGGGGATGGTTCCGCGAGCCCGTGAACAGCCTCGACGAGCTCCGCGGCCTCCGCTTCCGCATCCCCGGGATCGGCGGCGAGGTCATGTCGAGGCTGGGCGTCACGGTGCAGGCGCTCGCGCAGCCCGAGATCTACCCCGCGCTCGAGCGGGGAGCGATCGACGCGACCGAGTGGGTCGGGCCGTACGACGACGAGAAGCTCGGCTTCCACCAGGTGGCCAAGCACTACTACTACCCCGGCTGGTGGGAGCCCGGGGTGTCGATGAGCCTCCTCATCGACATGGAGGAGTTCAACCGGCTGCCGACGGCGTACCAGGAGATCCTGCGGGCCGCCTGCGGCGAGTCGTTCGCGAACCGTCTGGCGGCCTACGACGCCGCGAACCCACCCGCCCTCCGGCGGCTCGTCAACGACCACGGGGTGACGGTCCACGAGTACTCCTCCGACATCATGGACGCCGCCTGGCGCGAGTCGAACGCCTACCTGGAGGAGCAGGCTGCGGCCGACGCCTCGTTCCGGCAGGTCTACGAGTCCTTCAAGGCGTTCCGTGACCTGCAGTGGCCGTACGCCGGCGGCAACGAGCTCGCGTATCAGCTCTCCGCGTTCCGACGGGTGTAGACGCCTCGGAACGTCCGAGGGGCGCGCGGATCAGCGGTCGCCCGCCGCCGCGGTCTCTGACCGCGCGGGCCCGGAGCGCGGCGGGCGGCTCCGCTCCGTCTCCGACAGCGGCTCGACGTGGACCAGGACGTCCAGGATCGGAAGCTCCGAGCCCAGGAGACGGTCCTTGACGACATGACCGAGGTCGTGGCCCTCCCGGACGGTGAGCCCCCCGTCGACCTCCACGTGGATGTCGACGAGGTAGACCAGGCCGCTCCGCCTGATCCGCAGCACGTCGATCCCGCGGACCCCCTCGACGCTCGTGGCGAGCGCCCGGACCCGATCCCGAACCTCGTCGGGCGCCGCGACGTCCAGGATCTCCCGCAGCCCCTCGCGCAGGAGCCGAGCGCCGTTCCAGCCGATGACGGCGCACGCCACCAGCGCCGCCCAATCGTCGGCCCCCACCCACGCGTCGCCGCCCACCAGTGAGATCGAGATCCCCAGGAACGCCGCCAGCGAGGTCAGCGCATCCGCCCGGTGGTGCCAGGCGTCGACCTGGATCGCGCGGCTGCCGACCGAGCGCCCCTTCCAGATGAGCCACCGGTAGACGCCCTCCTTGGCGACGAGGACGACGACGAGCACCAGGAGGGTGAAGGGCGCCGGAGCGGTCTGGGGCGAGACGATCTCGTGCACGGCGCCGGCGGCGATGCCCGCCGCGGCGAGGATCAGGATCGTCGCGACGACGAGCGCCGCGAGCGGCTCGGCCTTGCCCCTCC
>JBFFWJ010000221.1:0-6095 GCA_041570315.1 Longimicrobiales bacterium
CGGGTCCCCGGGGCCGGGGTCAGTTCGTGACCGCGGTCAGATCGACCCACCCTCTTCGGCCGAGCGGCCGAGCCCGTGAGAGCGAGGCGTTGTTGAGAATCGCACGCTGAACCGCGCAACGGGAGTAGGTGACCGACGACGTGCCCATCAACGACTGCTGGTCGATCGAGGTGTTCGAGGCGAGGACCGCGCCCATGACCCGGTTCCCGGATCCCTGCGTCTCGAAGTTGCCCTGTACGATGATGATCCCGTAGAAGAGGAAATTGCCTCGCAGGTCGAGGTTCCCGTCCACCAGGAGGACGCCCTGACCGAAGCCGCCCGACTGGATCACCATGTCTCCGGGTGACCAGATGAGCGGGAAATACGAGCCGCACGCCGCGGCCGGCAGCGTATCGCCCCAGTTGGTCAGCGTCGCCTCGTTGCAGCGCCCGTCGGCGGTCGTGTCCGGCCGGGTCGTGGCGATCGAGGGGAGCAGCGGGGTCATGTCCTTGCCCTCGAGGGCGGCGAGCGTCGTGAGCTCCGCCCAGTCCATGTCCCCGAAATTGGTGAACGTCGAGTCGACGATCGTCGAATCCTGGGCGTACGGCGGGCTCCCGTTGATGGAGCCTATGCCGTCGGATCCGATGATCGCCGTGTCGTTCGTCAGCACGCCGGTGAGGTCGTCCGTGGCGAACGTCGAGCAGAAGCTTCCCCAATCCGGGGGATCGGTGTTCATCCCGCTGATGATCGCGCCGCCCTTCACCGTGGTCTTGCCACGAGTCGTGAGCGCGGCCGGCGGATCGATGTTGGCGAAGATCATCTTGGTCACGATGCCGATGCGGCGGGTCGCGCCCGCCCACAGCTCGCCGCCCTCGGTCACCGTGCCGGTCACGTCGAGGTGGTAGATGAAGTTGTTCGCGTTGCGGATCGACACCTCCCAGATCCCGTTGGCGATCGTGTCCGTGATCGTCGTGTCTTCCCATACGGGAATGCTGCCGAGCTGGTAGCCGTTCCAGTTGGCCATGACCTCGTTCGCGCCGGCCTGGGCGACGTTGACGGCCATGTTCGCATGCTTGCTCGCGACGCCGATCCGCAGCTCCTGGCGCGCCATGAAGAAGCCCGACGTGACCAGGACGCCCATGATGACCAGGGCACCGATCGCAGCCGGCAGCGCGAAGCCCCGTCGGTCGTTGATGGTCTTCATTGATTCCGCTCCAAGGCCGCGTGGGCTCCCCGAGCCCTCAGTTCCTCGTGTAGATCCAGGACGTGATCGAGTCCGAGACCATCTCGCCCAGGGAGTTCAGGACCTCCGATCCCGTGCGCACGGTCACCTCGATCTGGGCGACGAGCGTGTCCACGGTGGTCTCGGCGCCGAAGCGGTCGCGGTACACGAACTGGAGCCCGCCGGTGTCTCGGATCGGACCCGCGACGGGGATCATCCGCCCGGCGCCCTCCCGTCGGGCGAAATAGGTGTCGCCGTCGAGCGTGGTGGTCCCGAAGGTGTACGTTCCGAAGCTCCGTACGGGCGCACCCATGCGGACCGAGTCCGCCGTGAAGATCGCGGACTGCCCGCCGAACGTCACCTCCTGCGCGATCGTCACGCCGTCCGCCGGGCACACCACCACGCTCGAATCCACATCCGTGACGCTCGCCGTGATCCACACGTCGTCGTCGTCGACCCGCTCGTTGTTGTCCGCAAAGGCGAACACGGAGTCGCCGGGCGCGAAGACGTTGTTGCCGACGCCGAAGATGCTGCTGATCCTGACCACCGTGAGCACGGGGTCGGGTCCGTTGAGATGTCCCCCGCACACGACGCCGAACTTGCGCATGAGGCGCAACCGCAGCGAATCGGCGCCCATCACCAGAAGGTCCTCTCCCGCCGGGCTGGTCTCGCGCAGCTCGTTGAAGAGCACCTCGAGGGCCATGCGCGTGCTCTGCTGCCCCGACACGGTCGCGGTCTGCGCCGTGAAGGTACGCTGGTTCACGACGAGCACCTGCAGCACCGCGCCCAGCACGAGGGTGCCGAGCACCGCCACGACGACGAGCTCGACCAGCGTGAAGCCCCTGCGGTCGAGGGTCATCTTCGCAGCACCCTGAACTGGAAGGTGTCGATCGCGAACGGGTCGTTCGTCGGAACGGACGTGTTGCTCAGGCCCGGCCCACGCGTCGCGATCGTGACGATCTTGTTCTGAGGCCCGTCGTCCACGGCCCACCAGCGCACCGCGAAGATGCCGACGCTGTCCGACCCGGTGGTGACCGAGTCGTAGGGCATAGCCTGCACGCGGTCGACGATCGTCTGGAAGGCGGCCGAGCGCTCCGTCATGAGATCGGAGAGCGTCGTCTGACGCACGATGTAGGCGGTCGTGCTCCCGAGGCCGAGGACGCCGATCGCGAGGATCACGACGGCGACGATCACCTCGACCATCGAGAAGCCGTCCCGCGCCCGGGGCGCCCGGAGGGGGGCGCTGTCGCCGGGCCCGCGGCTCACCTGAGGATGCATCACAGGCCCACCAACTGGCCCATGGGCAGGACGAGGACGCTGGAGGAGTCCGCGTTCAACCAGAACTCCAGCCGCACCGTCGTGTTCGTCGTCGCCGTGAAGAAGCCGGCGAAGGCTCCGCAGTTGTAGTCGGCGTATCCGCGGGGCGTCATGCAGAGCACGTACGAGGTCGGGGCTCGCAGATCGACGTTCAGCTCCCGTCGGAAGTTGGTGACGTTCGTGATCCCTCCTTCGCTGATGCTCCAGATGAAGGCGGAGTCCCCGATCGCGTCCACGGCGAAGAGCACGGTCTCGCCCTTCTCGATCGACATCGCACGGGCCCGCTGGTGCAGCGTGGCATACATGGCCTTCGCGTTGCGCACGGCGAAGCCAGCCTGCACACCCTGGAAGGTGCTGATCGCGACGCTGGTGAGGATCGTACCGATCAAGAGGGCGATGATCAGCTCGATCACGGTGAAGCCGGCTCGTCTGCGCTGCATGGCGTTTCTGCTCGAGGGTCCGTGGGGCGCCTACGGCGCACCTGACCAAGTTCCATGCCAGGATCGCGGCCCATGGTCACGCGGGCGGCAGGGTCCCGTGAGCGTCCATCCGCGTACTCTTTTCCCCGCGAGGGCACAGAGTGACGCAGCCCGGAGCCCGGGCGGCGGCTCCGAGGCGCTCGCTCACGCGGGGCCGCGCGACGCTGCCGGAATCCTTCCGGTCGCCGAGCCGGGCACGTATCGTCTCCCGTGTCCCCGCACGACCCGTGCCCGCCCTCGGACCACGCTCGATCGCCGGAGAGCCCAAGCTGATCCGCCGTCGCCCGGTGTACGCCGCGTTCGCCCTCTCCGGCGTGGCCGGCCTCGTCTACGAGGTGCTGTGGAGCCGCTACCTCGGGCTCTTCGTCGGCAACGGGGCCTACGCGCAGGTCCTGGTGCTGTCGGTCTACCTCGGGGGCATGGCGGTCGGCTCGATCGCGGTGTCGGACTTTTCGCAGAGGCTGCGCAGGCCGCTGCTGTGGTACGCCGGGGCGGAGGTTCTGCTCGCCGTCTTCGGGCTCTGCTTTCATGCCCTCTTCGTGCTCGCGACCGAGACGAGCTACGACCTGCTCTTCCCCACGCTCGGCAGCGCGCGCATCGTCGGCGCGCTGCGCTGGGGGGTGGCCGGCGGGCTGATCCTTCCCCAGGCGGTGGTCCTGGGCGCGACCTTTCCGCTCATGGCGGCCGGGTTGGTCCGCGCCGACGCGACGCATCCTGGCGGGGGCGTGGCCCGGGCGTATCTGCTGAACACCCTCGGCGGAGCCATCGGGGTCGTCCTGGCGGGCTTTTGGATGATCGGGGGCCTGGGACTGCCCGGGACCTCGGTGGCTGCCGCACTGCTGAACCTGATCGCGGCCGGGCTCGTGTGGTCCGGCCTCCGGACGGAGCCGCACGACGCCTCCGGCGTCGAAGCCGGCTCGCCCGCAGGCCCCCGGTCGACCTCGCCCGCTCAGGCGCTCCGGCTCGACGACGGGTCGGGCCTGCCGCACTGGGTCGGCAGACCGGCCAGGCTGTCCGCGCTTCTCCTGACCGTGAGCTTCGGCACGGCGCTGGCTTCCTTCGCGTACGAGATCGGCTGGATCCGGATGCTGTCGCTCGTCCTGGGCAGCGCGACCCACGCCTTCGAGCTCATGCTGTCCGCCTTCATTCTCGGCCTCGCCCTCGGCGCCTGGATGATCCGCCGCCGCGTGGACCGGGTCGAGGACCCGATCCGCGTGCTGGGCTGGATCCAGGTCCTCATGGGTCTGGCCGCCCTCGTGTCGCTCCCGCTCTACACGCTCAGCTTCGACGTCGTGTCCGTGCTCGTACGGTCGCTCCCGGGCCAGCCCGGCGGCTACGCGGCGTTCAACCTCAGTCGATACGCGCTCTGCCTGATGGTGATGCTGCCTTCGACGACCCTGGCCGGGATGACGCTCCCTGTGATCACGGGATCCCTGCTCCGCGCCGGTCGGGGAGAGCGGGCCATCGGTCGCGTGTACGGAGTGAGCACGATCGGGTCGGTCGCGGGCGCGGGGCTCGCCGGGCTGCTCGCGCTCCCGCTCCTCGGACTCGAGGGGCTGATCGAGGCCGGCGCGGCCGTGGACGTGGCTCTCGGCCTGCTCCTCCTCCTGCGCTCGGTCCGGGTGAGCGCCGGACGACCGGTCGCCCTGATCGGGGCGACGGCGGCGTGCGCGGTGATCTTCGCGGGAATCGGGACCGCCGTCGAGCTCACGCCGACGCTCCTGGCGAGCGGGGTCTACCGGGAGGGGGAGCTGCCGACCGAAGAGGAGCACCGCAGCCTCTACTACCAGGACGGCCGCACGGCCACGGTCTCCGCCCACGTGGGCACGGGCGACGGCGTGATCGTGCTCGCGACCAACGGCAAGCCCGACGCTTCGATCGGTCCGCGATGGCTCATGGAGGGCCGGGACACCCTCCCGCTGCGACCGATTCCCGCAGGGCGCGATTTCACGACCCAGGTTCTCGCCCCGATGGTGGCGCTCGCCCACCGATCCGATGCGCGTACGGTCGCCAACATCGGACACGGCTCGGGCATGTCCGCGACGTCCTTCCTCACGAGCCCGTCGTTGGAGCGGCTGGTGACGATCGAGATCGAGCCCCTGATGGTCGAGGGCTCGCTCGTCTTTCTTCCGGCGAACGGGCCCGCCTTCGGTGACCCGCGAGCGACCTACGTCTTCGACGACGCCAAGTCGTTCTTCGCGTACCGGCAGGAGCGCTTCGACGTCATCTTCGCCGAGCCCAGCAACCCGTGGGTGAGCGGCACCGCCAGCCTCTTCACGAGGGAGTTCTACGAGCGCGCCACGGACTTCCTCGACGTCGGCGGGGTCTTCGGCCAGTGGGTACAGATCTACGAGCTGAACGACGACCTCTTCCTTTCGGTGCTCGCGGCGATCGACGCGGTGTTCCCTTCGTACCGTGCGTACCTGGTCGGCGACGCCGACATCGCGATCGTCGCCAGGGCCGACGGACCGTTGGACGATCCCGATTGGTCCGTGGTGTCCGGCGAGCGGTTCGGAGCGCTGATCGCCAGCGCGCCTCCCTTCACGCCAGCCAGCATGGAGTCGCTCCTCCTCTTCGACGAGACGACGTTCCGGGCCCTGCTCGACCGGGGCGCGCCGGTCAACTCCGACTACCGCCCCGTCCTCGACGCGGGCGCCGAGCATGCCCGCTTTCTCCGCACGCACGCCGAGGGTGCGTACAGCTTCGTCGAGAGCAGGGTCGATCTCGGAAGGGCGCTCAGCGGTGTGGAGATGCCGCCGGCGCCGTACGCGACGGTACCCGCGTACGGCCTCCTGTCGGCCGTCCTCTGGGGCCGCGCCGCCTGGCTCCGGGAGGCGCTGGAGGGGGGAGGAGGGATCGCGCCCGAGGAGTTTCCGGAGTGGACCGACGAGCTCCTCCACATGCAGGCCTTCCTGGAGCTGTCGCGGGGCGAGCTCGCCGACTCGTGGGAGGCGTGGGCCCTCGCGTTCGCGCGCGCCGAGGCGGCGTTGCACTGGGGCACGTCCGGCTGGGTCGACACCACCTTCTACGCGACCGTCGAGCCATTCCTCGACCGCGCGAACGCGCCCGCCGAAGCCCGCGCGGCGGTCGCGCTGGCC
>JBFFWJ010000222.1:0-6085 GCA_041570315.1 Longimicrobiales bacterium
CCCCCACCGCGACCAGCAGGAAGAGCCGGGTGCGCAGCGACTCGGTCACCCCTGCAGATCTCCGACCACCCGGGCGATCACCCCGCCCGCTTCCGCGAGCCGTCGACGGGCCTCCTCGGCGTCGACGTCCAGCCTGGCCATGACGAGCGCGGTCTTCACGTGGCCTCCGGACGCCTCGAGCAGCGCGGACGCGGCCGCCCGCTCGATTCCGAGCAGAGCCTCCAGGATGCGCTCCCCGCGGTCCCGCAGCTTCTCGCACGTCACCTGGAGATCGACCATGAGATTGCCGTACACCTTGCCGAGCCGCACCATCGCCCCGGTGGTGATCGTGTTGAGCACGAGCTTCGTCGCCGTCCCCGCCTTCATGCGCGTGGAGCCGGTGATCACCTCGGGCCCGACGAGCGGGGCGATCACCACGTCGTGCCGTCGGGTCAGCTCCGGGGACGGATAGGTGCACAGCACGAAGCCCGTGCGGGCACCGAGCGCCCGCGCCCGGTCGAGGGCGCCGTGGACGTACGGGGTCGTCCCCGACGTCGCGATGCCGATCACGAAGTCGAGCGGTCCGACCTCGAGCCCGTCGACCGCCGCAGCCCCGTCCTCCGGGCGGTCCTCCGCTCCCTCCCGGGCCCGGACGAGCGCCTCGTAGCCGCCGGCGATGATCCCCTGCACCATCGACGGGTCGGTGCCGTACGTGGGGGGCATCTCGGCCGCGTCGAGCACGCCCAGCCGCCCCGAGGTGCCCGCGCCCACGTAGATGAGCCGTCCGCCCCGCCGGAAGGTCGCCTCCGCCAGCTCGACCGCTCGCGCGATCGCCTCGCGCTCCTCGGCCACGGCGTCGGCGATCATGCGGTCCTCGGCGTTGATCAGGTCGACGATCCCGAGCGCGTCGAGCTCGTCGATGCGGCGCGAGGCGGGATTGCGTTGCTCTGTAAGACGATCGTCGCGCATGTGTTGGCTGACCGTGCGCTTGTGACTCCTGCGCGGGGCCGTGATCTTCACGGCCCCCAAGCTAGCGGCCGGCCGCGTCCCTTTGTAGAACGGGGCGGCCGGCGCTCCGACGCGCGAGCGCCGCGCCCGGTGGTAACCCACAACCCGCGTGAAGATGCGAACGCCTCTCCGTCCCCCTCGGCCGGTCCGCCTCGCGGGCGCCGCCGTCGCGCTCGTCGTGTCCGCCGCTTGCGCGAGCCCCGCCGAGGGGCCGGCCGCGGTCTCCTTCCCGGCCGGCTGGTCCTTCGCCGGCGACGCGACGCCCGTGACCGCGAGCCGGGGGATGGTGGTGAGCACCGACGAGCTCGCGAGCCAGGTCGGCGTCGACGTCCTCCGGTCCGGGGGCAACGCCGTGGACGCGGCGGTCGCGGTCCAGTTCGCGCTCGCGGTCGTCAACCCGGAGGCGGGAAACATCGGGGGCGGAGGGTTCATGGTGCTGCGCACCGCCGGCGGGGAGAGCGCGGCGCTCGACTACCGGGAGAAGGCGCCGCTCGCGGCCACCCGGGACATGTTCCTCGACGCAGACGGAGACCTCACGGACAGGTCCGTCGTGGGACACCTCGCGGCCGGCGTCCCGGGGACCGTCGCCGGGATGTGGGCGGCGCACGAGCGCTACGGCTCGCTCCCCTGGCCGGAGCTGATCGAGCCGGCCGTGCGGCTGGCCGAGGGCTTCGAGGTGCGGCCGCGCTTCCTCGGCTCGCTCAGCCCGACGATGGTCGAGGCGCTGTCCGCCTTCCCCGCGTCGGCCGCTCAGTTCCTGCCCCGGAGCGGAAGCCCCCCGGCGGTGGGGGACACGCTGCGCCAGGTCGATCTGGCCGCGACGCTCCGGCGGATCCGCGACGGGGGCCCCGACGGCTTCTACCGCGGAGAGACCGCGGAGCTGGTCGTCGCCGAGATGCGGCGCGGGGGAGGCATCATCACGCACGAGGACCTCGCCGCCTACGAGGCCGCCTGGCGTGATCCGATCTCGTTCCGCTATCGCGGCCACACGGTGATCTCCATGCCGCCGTCCTCGTCCGGCGGCGCGACGATGGCGGAGATGGCGAACATCCTCGAGCGCTGGGACATCGGCTCGATGCCCTGGCACGGCCCCCGGATGATCCACCTGTACGCGGAGGCGTGGAAGCGCGCCTACGCCGACCGGAACCACTACCTCGCGGACCCGGACTTCGTGGAGATGCCGCTCGGGCGAATGACCTCGGAGGCGTACGCGGCGGAGCGGGCCGGCACGATCTCGACCAGCGCGGCGACGCCGTCGAGCGAGGTCGGGCCCGGCATGGAGGAGGGACCCGTCGAGGGCGAGAACACGACCCACTTCTCGATCGTGGACGACGAGGGCAACGCGGTCTCGGTCACGACCACGATCAACTCGTGGTACGGGAGCAAGGTCACCGTGACCGGAGCGGGGTTCGTCCTCAACAACGAGATGGACGACTTCGCGGCCAAGCCGGGCACGCCGAACCAGTTCGGGCTGGTGCAGGGGGAGAACAACGCGGTGGCGCCCGGCAAGCGCATGCTCTCCGCGATGACGCCCAGCATCGTGCTCGGACCGGACGGCGGGCTGCTCATGGTGACCGGCACGCCCGGCGGCTCGACGATCATCACGACGGTCTTCCAGACGATCTCGAACGTGCTCGACTACGGAATGAACGTGGTCCAGGCGGTCGATGCGCCGCGGGTGCATCATCAGCACCTCCCCGACCAGATCCTCTACGAGCAGGGCGGCCTGGATCCCGCCACCGTCGCCGCGCTGGAGGCGATGGGTCACGTCCTCGTCGAGCGCACCGAGGTGTCGGGCGACGTGCAGGCGATCCTGATCGAGGGGGGCACGCTCACCGGCTGGTCGGATCCCCGTCGGGGAGGGCGGGCCGCGGGATATTGAGCGACCCGCGGGGAGGCCCGACGTGCCCGCGCACGCCGCGCAGCGCGCGCCTCCGACCGCCCGCGCACCGGCCGTGACCGCGTCCCGGCACGAGGGCGCCGGCCGGGTGTAGGACCGCGACCATGGGAGAGCTGCGATCGATCGTCCCGTATTTCCGTCCCTATCGGCGGGGCTTCGCCGCGGGTCTCGTGTGCGTCGTGCTGGCCAACGCCTTCCAGGTCGCCGGCCCATACCTGACCAAGCTCGCCATCGACGGGCTCGAGGATCCCGCGGTGACGATCGGCCGCATCGCCCTGCTGGCCGCGCTGATCGTCGGGGCGGCCCTCGTCGGGGGTGTCTTCCGGTTCGGCATGCGGATGCTCCTGAACGGGATCTCGCGCCGGATCGAGGCCGACCTGCGCGACGACTTCTTCCAGCACCTGCTCCGACTGGACGCGACCTTCTACGGCGCGACCCGGACCGGGGACCTGATGAGCCGCGCGACGAACGACACGCTCGCCGTGCGCATGGCGGCGGGCCCCGCGATCATGTACACGGTCAACACGCTCGTGGGCTTCGCGTTCACCGTGACGCTCATGGTTCTGATCAGCCCGCGGCTGACGCTGTACGTGATGGCTCCGATGCTCGTGCTGCCGCCCATCGTGATCGGCTTCGGGCGCATCATCCACCGGCGCTTCGAGGAGATCCAGGAGCGCTTTTCCGCGCTCTCGACCTTCGTGCAGGAGAACCTCACGGGCGTTCGCATCGTGCGCGCCTACGCTCAGGAGGACGAGCAGGCCAGGCAGTTCGACCGCTTCAACGACGACTACCGCAATCGGAACATGAAGCTCGTGCTGAAGGCGGGCGCGTTTCATCCGCTGCTCACCGTGATCTCCGGCCTCGGCATGGCGCTCGTCACGTGGCTCGGGGCGCGAGAGGTCATCGTGGGACGCATCACGATCGGCGACTTCGTCGCCTTCGGCATGCTGTTGGCGCTGCTCGTCTGGCCGATGATCGCCCTCGGCTGGGTGGTGAACCTCTACCAGCGGGGAGCGGCCTCGATGGGCCGGATCAACAAGATCCTGCGGGCGCTGCCCACCGTGACCGTTCCCGACAGGCCCGCTTCCCTCGAGCACGCACGGGGGCGGGTGGAGTTCCGCGGCGTGTCCTTCTGCTATCCGGGCACGGACCGCCCGGTGCTGGAGGACGTCGGCTTCGTCGCCGAGGCCGGCGAGACGGTGGCCATCGTGGGGCCGACCGGCTCGGGCAAGAGCACGTTGATCGACCTGCTCGCCCGCATGTACGATCCTACCGGCGGAGAGATCCTCCTCGACGGGATCCCGCTGCGCGACGTCGATCCGGCCGAGCTGCGTAGCCGGATCGGAATGGTGCCGCAGGATTCCTTCCTCTTCACCGCGACGATCGAGCAGAACATCGCCCTCGGCCTCGATTGGGAGGATTCGGAGGAAGAGGAGCTCTCGAGCGCGGTCCGCTCGGCCACCACGGTCGCGCAGCTCCACGACCAGATCGCGGAGCTTCCCGAGGCCTACGACACGGTCCTCGGCGAGCGGGGCATCAACCTGTCCGGCGGACAGAAGCAGCGGGCGGCCCTCGCCCGCGCCCTCGCGCGAGATCCGCTGGTCCTGGTGCTCGACGACGCGCTGAGCGCGGTCGATACGCACACGGAGACCGCGATCCTCGCCGACCTCAAGAGGGTCCTGGCGGGGAGGACCGCCTTCATCATCAGCCACCGGGTGAGCGCCGTGATGAGCGCCGACAAGATCCTGGTGGTCGAGGGCGGTCGCATCGTTCAGCAGGGGCGCCACGCGGATCTCATCGCGAGCGACGGCACCTACGCGCGCCTCCTTCGCCGGCAGCTTCTCGAGGAGGACCTGGCGTCGGAGCGGGTCGGCGTCGGCGACTGAGCTCTCGGACGCTCGGGTCAGATGCGTTCCTGGATGAAGGCCGGCGTGTACTGGTTCAGCCAGGCCGCCAGGATCGTGAACCGCCCGGTCAGCAGGAGCAGTCCGAGGAAGATCAGGAGCACGCCCGAGGCTTTCTCGACGATCGGCATCCAGCGGCGGAAGCGCTGGAAGGTCTGGAGGAACCGGTCCAGGGCGAGCGCCGCCAGGAGAAACGGCACCGCGAGCCCCAGGCTGTACACCGTCAGCAGCCCGACCCCCGCCCACATCGTGTCCTGCGAGAAGCCGTAGGTGAGGATGGCGCCGAGGATGGGACCGATGCACGGCGTCCAGCCGGCGCCGAAGGCCATCCCGACCGCGAAGGTGCCGATGTAGCCCGCCGGCTTGTCGCCGAGGTGCAGGCGCTTCTCGCGCAGGAGCGGCGTCAGCCGGAACACCCCCGCGAGGTGCAGCCCGAAGAGGATGATCACGACGCCGCCGATGCGCGCGATCCAGAGCTCGTACTGCCGGAAGAACTGCCCGAGGAAGGACGCGGAGGCGCCCAGCAGGATGAAGATCGAGCTGAACCCCGCCACGAAGAGGGTGGAGTGCACGAGGGTCGTGCGCCGGTCCACACCCCCCTGGAGGTCCTCCAGGCTCATGCCGGTCACGAAGGTGAGATAGCTCGGGACGAGCGGGAGCACGCAGGGCGACAGGAAGGAGAGGACTCCCGCCGTGAAGGCGATCGCGATGCCGAGGTCGACTTCGTTCACGAGGTTCCCTCCCCTCCGTCTTCGAGTAGCTTCCTGACCGCCCGCTCTTCCATCCGCGCCCGGCGCGACTGAACCGAGGCCCGGATCCCGGTCGCCAGGCCGAACCAGCCGGCCACGACGGCCACCATCCAACCCACCACCGCCGGGATCACGGCGGCCAGCGCCGCGACGATCAGGATCGCGATCGAGGTGGCGCCGAGCACCGTTCGATCTTCCCGGCCGAGCTGCCGGTTCCCGGCGAGCGCGTCCCCGAGCGCCTCACCGGCCCTGACCACCGAAGCCATCGAGACCCGCCCCGGCTTCTGGCCCAGGCCGCGGAGCTGTTGCTCGATCCGCTCCGGCAGGGAGCCCTCCGGCTCCAGCGAGGAGGTGCTCATGCCCACGGCCGTGGACACGGGCCGTCCCCCGATCGTCGTCCGTCCCGGCAGGACGATCTCCACCGAGGAGGCCAGGTCGGCGAGAAAGAGCCCGCGGAGCTGGCCTCCCAGGCCCTCGTCGAGAACGCCCACGTCGAGCTCCCAGTTTCCGAGAAGCGAGGCAGAGTTGAGGTTGCTCGATCCGAC
>JBFFWJ010000223.1:0-6084 GCA_041570315.1 Longimicrobiales bacterium
GCCGAAGCGCTCCCGGACCTGATGCCGGCCCTCTCCCAGGGGACGATGAACAACACGACCGTCGGGGGTGTGGATCCCCGCACGGGCGCTCCGTTCGCCTACTACGAGACCGTCGGGGGAGGGATGGGCGCGGGCCCGGGCAGCGACGGCCTCAGCGGGGTGCACGTGCACATGTCCAACTCGTTGAACACGCCGGTCGAGGCGCTCGAGCACGCCTACCCCTTCCGCGTCACGCGCTACGAGATCCGCCGGGGGTCGGGGGGGCGAGGGCTGCACCGAGGCGGGGACGGGCTGCGGCGCGACCTGCAGATCCTCGCGCCGGCCCGGGTCGCCCTCCTGTGCGAGCGCAGGGTGGCCGGCCCGTCGGGCGCTCGCGGAGGCGCGGACGGAGCGCCCGGAGAGAACGTCCTGATTCGGGCGGGGGTAGAGGAGCGTCTCCCGGCCAAGGCCACCTTCCAGGTGGAGGCGGGCGACGTCGTCAGCATCCGCTCTCCGGGAGGGGGTGGCTGGGGCGCCGCCGGCTGACAACGCTCAGAATCCCGACCACGCCCGACATGATCCTTCGCTTCTCGGCCGTTTGCGACGACGCCCGCCCGGCACCCGACGGCAAGCTGGACGTCCACGGCGTGTACCACGACCTCTCCGCCCCCGGCTTCCCGGCGCGGCAGGACCGCCTGGTGCTGGTCCTCGTGCTCGAGTGGGACCGGAAGGACCACGGCCGCTATCTCTTCAAGGCCGACCTGGAGGACGACGACGGTGGGATCTCCCTGACCGTGGAAGGCGAGACCGAGGTGCACCGGCCGGAGCCGGGGCAACCTCCGGCCCGGAGCCAGCTCGTCATGCCGCTGGAGGGCGTGATCTTCCCGCGCCCGGGCCAGTACACGTTCCGCGTCAAGGTGAAGGGTGAGACGCTCCGGGGCCCGGGCATCTTCCTGATGGAGGTCCCGGAGGGGCAGGAGGCGCCGTGAGCGGGCGGGTCCTGCAGCGGTCGCGAGCGCGGATCCGCTCGAGGGGCCGGCACGGATGACGTTGCCGGGCTACGAGCGCATCGAGGGCCCACTCGGCCGGGGGCTGGTCCTGGACGTCGCCCGCGATTGGCTGCAGGAGCTGCTCGATCGCGGCGAGACGGCGTATGCCTGGGCCGGTGCGCACCCGACCTGGAAGAGTCTCCGTGGCCGGGGTGCGGTCGGCAACGGCCGGGCCGAGGTCCACACGGTCGCGGCGCCCGTTCCCGGCCCGGACGCGCGCGCGCGCTGGGCCGTGCGCCACTACCGGCGGGGCGGGGCGATGGAGGCCCTGCTGGGCGACGTCTACCTGCGCCTCGGCCCGACACGGCCCGAGATCGAGGCGCGGGCGAGCACGCGGGCGCGCGCGCACGGGCTCGACACGCCGGCCGTGATCGCGGGCGTCTGGTATCCGCAGGGGCCCGTCTACCGCGCCGACCTGGTCACGGAGCTGGTCCCTTCCGCCTCCAGCCTCTCCGACGTGTTGTTCCGCGAGCCCGACGCGGGAGTCGGCATCGGCGGGCTGGCGTGCTCGGGGCGGCTGGTTCGGCATCTCGCCCGACACGGACTCTCGCACCCCGACCTGAACGCGAGCAACGTCCTGTTGAGCTTCGAGGACTCCGCGCCGCGGGCCCAGGTCGTCGACCTCGACCGCGCGCGCTTCGTCGGCCGCAGCGAGGCCGCGCTCGGCGCGTCGATGATGCGCAGGCTGGAGCGCTCGCTGCGCAAGCTCGGCTCCCGGCACGGTCGACCGCTCTCGGAGGCCGAGTGGGGGGCTCTGCGCTCCGGCTTCCGCGGCGACGCATGAGCGCGGGGACGCACGCCGCTGCAGCCGGGTGGAGCGGGCCGCCGCCGGCGCAGGTGTGCATCGTCATGCTCTCCGCGATCGGGGACGCGGTCCACGTGCTCCCGGTCGCGAACGCCCTCAAGCGGGCCTGGCCCGAGACGCGGATCACGTGGATCATCCAACCCGTGCCGCACCTGCTCATGCGGGGCCACCCCGCGATCGACGAGTTCGTGGTCTTCCGGCGTCGCCGCGGCCTCCGCGCCCTCGGCTCCTACCGGGAGCTGATGGACACGATGCGGGAGCGGCGCTTCGACCTCCTGATCGGCCTGCAGGTCTACTTCAAGGCCGGCCTGATCACCGCGCTCACGCCGGCACGGGTCAAGCTCGGCTTCGACCGGGCGCGGGCGCGCGACCTTCAATGGGCCTTCACGAACCGGCGCATTCCGGCGCACGAGCCGCAGCACGTCCAGGATCAGTATTTCGAGTTCCTGCGCTACCTCGGCGTCGACCCGGAGCCGGTCGTGTGGGACCTCCGCTTCACGCCCGAGGAGCGCGTCGCCCAGCGTGACTTCTTCGCCGACCTGGAGCGGCCGGCGTGCGCCGTCGTGGTCGGGACGAGCAAGCTCGAGAAGAACTGGAGCGCGTCGGGCTATGCTCGCGTGCTGGAGGAGGTCGAGCGTGCCCACGGCCTGCGACCGGTGCTCGTGGGGGGACCTTCCCCGGTCGAGCGCCGGATCGCGGACGAGGTGATCGCCGCGACCGGGGCCCGGGTGGTGGACATGCTGGGCGACGATCTGCGCAAGCTCGCCTGGCTGATCGAGGGCAGCGCCCTCCTCATCTCCCCGGACACCGGCCCCCTGCACATCGGCCGGGCGCTGGGAACCCCTGCGGTGAGCCTCTTCGGCTACACGAACCCGAAGCGCACCGGGCCGTATCGAGCCTACGAGGACCTCGTCGTCGACGGGTACGCGGCGTACCCCGGCGAGGACTACCCCCTGACCCACGCCTACCGGGACGGGATGAAGCGCGTCACGGTCGACGGCGTGTTGAGGAAGGTGGGCCTCGCCATGGAGGAGTACGTGAACCCGCGGGAGACATCATGATCGAGCTCTGGAGAGCGATCGGATCCGTGGCGCCCAACGAGCTCCGCGACGCCACCCTCGAGCTGCACTGGGCCGCGCAGATCGTCGCGGCCGCCGGCCAGACCTTCGCCGAGAAGCGGAGCGACGACAGCCATCGCGCCATGCGTTGGGATCCGGCCCGGAGCGCCTTCGTCGGTGCTGACTTCGCGGGCTCCTACCCGTTCCGTGTCGCGCTGCGCCCCGCCGACCTCACCGTCCTGCTCCTGGACCGGGACGATGGGACGCTCGGCTCGCTCGCGCTCGGCGGGCGAACCTGCGAGGACGCCCGCGCATGGCTGCTCGAGGGGCTCGCGGGCTACATGGGGCAGGTCCCCGAGCTCGGCCGCCCGGAGTACGGCCTGCCCGAGCACCCCGTGGGGCGGGGGGAGCCGTTCGCCGCCGGACGCGAGGCGGAGCGCCGAGCGCTCGGCGCCCTGTACGGCGGCGCGGCCGCCCTGCTGTCCGAGCTCGCGGCGGCCCGCGAAGACGCGTCGCCGGTGACGTGCTGGCCCCACCACTTCGACATCGCGACCCTCCTGACGCTGGAGCGGGACGAGGCGGGGTCGGCGACGAAGACCGTCGGAGTGGGCCTGGCCCCCATGGGTGGCGGGTACGAGAGCTGGTACTGGTACGTCACGCCCTGGCCCTACCCGGAGCCGGAGTCACTCCCGGAGCTGCGCGGCCCGGGGAGCTGGCACACCCGCGGGTGGACCGGGGCCGTGCTCAGCGGGGAAACGATCGTGCTCGTCGAGCCCGCCTTTCGGGAGGCGGTCGTCCGAAAGTTCCTGGACGTGAGCGTGGTCGCGTCGGCCGTCGCGCTGCGGGGCTGAGCGCGGGTCAGCCGGCCCGGAAGGCCTTGGCGAGGAGCAGCGTGAAGGCGGCCACCGCACCCAGCGCGGCCTCCCACTCGCGGTTTCGCCGGTACTGGCTCCACCGGAACCCGGGCGCGTCGTCGCCGTGCCCGGGTCGATAGGGCGTCAGCCGGGGCACGAAGCCGGGCACGTGCGCGGCGTACTCCCGGTACCGGTCACCGAACACCTCCGTGAGCAGGCGCGCCTCCGCCGCCATCGTGCGGGTGTAGACCGCCGTGTAGAAGAGCAGGAAGATCACGGGCCAGATCCAGTGCCCGCCGGCCAGCGCGACGCCCGCGCCCAGGAAGAAGCTCCCGACGTACAGGGGGTTCCGCGTGTGCGCGTACGGCCCCGTCGTGGTGAGATGGGTGTCCTTGTGGATCGTGCCGGCGGACCAGCCGCGGATCCAGATCCCTACCACGGCCAACGCGCCGCCGACGGCGACGACCAGGGGCGTCGGGCGCGCGAAGACGAAGAAGGGCACGACGATGAGCCATACCGCCTTGAGCCGCAGCTTGCGGAGGCTCACCGGACGCCCGGTCCTCCGGTGCGTCCGCATGTCCGGGGACTCACCCTCCGGGCTCGGCCTCTGCAGCCCTCGCCTCGCGAGCCGCCAGCGCCTCGGCACGAGACCGCGGGTTGAGCGGGAACCCTTCGTGGACGGAGAGGAGGTGCAGCGTGAGCGATCCGGGGAACTTCGGGATGTCGGACTTCATGTAGACGAGGATGCGGCGCTCGTCGTCGGTGAAGTGGAGCTCGGCCTTGCCTCCCTCCGAGAAGAGGCCGGTGGTCTGGATGACGGGGTTCACGACGATCGTGTTGTAGAGCACACCGTCCACCTCCCGCTGGTCCCGGCGCAGGACCTCGATGACCACCGGGTTTCCCTCTTCCTTGAAGTACCGGTCGAGCGTGTACGACTCCCCGACCTCGAGCTCCAGCGAACGGATGAAGTAGATGAAGGCGATCTCGTCGAGCGCCAGAGCCGAGCCGAGCGGGCCCGTCTCCCCGTTGTCGATGCGGTCCCACTCCATGCGCTCCGGATGGAACTCGTAGTGACGACGGACCTCGTAGCCGGGCTCGTCGATGTCTCGGATGTAACGCCACGTCTGGAACGTCGAGACGTCGAACCAGGAGTGGTAGCTGTCTTCGACCTTGAAGGGCCCGACGCGCCCGGCGATCCCCATCTCGACCCGATAGCTCAAGTGGTCGCGCACCTCCTCGGTGCCGAACACGGTCATGTAGCCGTAGCCGGCGTTGAAGATGCCGACCTTGACCTTGTAGACGAGGTGCTCGCCGGGCCCGAACGGCGCCGGCGCGGCGAGCGGGTCGAGCGGGACCATCTCCGCGGTCCACGTGGACCCCCCGTCCGCGCTGTCCTGCGCGCTCACGGCGCCGGGGACGCCGGAGGCCGACGTCCCCATGAGCGCCAGCGCGAACAGCCTGCGGGCGCTCACGTCGGCTCCGGGCCCGGCGCCGACCAGAGCGAGCCGGGCAACCTGGCCAGGGACACGAAGGTCTTCAGCGGACGGAATCGCGACGGCCGGACCTGGAGATCGTAGCGCAGGCGGAGGGGGGCCTCCCCGATGCGGCGCGCATGCGGCACGAGGCGGCCGAGCAGCTCGAGGTTGGCCGCCCAGCCGTCCGAGCGGACGAGCGGCTGGCCCTCGCCGGGCTCGCGCAGCGCCTTCTTGAGCACGATCACCCGGTACGCGCGCAGACCCGAGAGGGGATCGGACACCGGAGCACCGCCCACCGTTCGCCGGAGGAAGGTCCGGGCAGCCCAGCGGGCCAGCCTGATCCCGGCCCGCTCCGAGCGGCTCTCCTCGGACGGGATCCCCGCGACGATGTCCACGCCACCCTCCAGCACCTTGACGAGCGTGACCACGTCCTCCGGGGACTCGGTGAAGTCCCCCTGGAGGACGACCGCACAGTCACGCTTGGGGTAGGTGGCCACGTCGACCACGTGGCGGAGGAGCTTTTATTCGGAGCGGCTGCGAGTGGGGCGGGTGAAGGTCCCGCCAGTGACCTGGCTCAAGCGACCATGTTGGCGTGCAAAATGGAAACCGAATTTGGATTCGGAAAAGGCGGATTGGTGTGGCAATCGTCGCAATCCGACAGGCTCATTGCTCTCATCCCCTGGCTGCGTCCCAGGATTCAGCAGCATCTGTCCGACGCGTCAGCGCAGGCCCGTGCCATCCTGATGAAGAAGATCAATGCGGTCGAACTGATCGCTACTGCGCTTATCCAAGAACGTGAGCTCAAGAGCGAAAGGCTGGAGCAGCTAATGTCGATTCAGGATGCCCTGATGTCGAGTTTCGCGA
>JBFFWJ010000224.1:0-6082 GCA_041570315.1 Longimicrobiales bacterium
CTCCGAGGGCCAGGCCGAGCTCGCGCTCTCGGATCGCGACGGCCGGGAGCGGATCCGGCTCACCGTGCTCGCGGACGGCTCGCCAGGCGTCACGATCAGCGACACGGAGGCGCGGCCCCGAGCGGTGCTCGGCTACCTGCCCGACGGCACGACGAACCTCGTGTTCGCCGACGAGCAGGGGGTGGGCCGTGCGGTCATCGGCCTCGATTCGGACGGATCGACGCAGGCCCTCTTCGCCGACCGAGCGGGCAAGATCCGCACGCTGGTGGGCGTCGGGGCCGACGGTGCGCCGGCCGTGTCGCTCTTCGAGGGGGGAGCGGTCGCGGCGGGCGGGTCGAGGTCGCCGTAGCCGGCCGCAGGAGGAGTCCAGATGAATCACCGTGGGGGGAGCATGCATTCCGTACGCCGCGCCGAGTATCCGATCCTCGTTCTGGCCGGGGCGCTCGCGCTCGCCTCCTGCGCCGACGGTCCGACCGAGGTGGACGTCGATCCCTGGGAGGACGGCGAGTTCGAGCTCGCGGGTGACGTCATCGCCTTCGAGTCGCAGAGGGACGGGGATCGGGAGATCTACCTCATGAGCGCGGACGGCTCGGACGGCATCAACCTCACGAAGAATCCGGCTGCCGACGGCGACGTCGCGTGGTCCCCGGACGGCGCCAGGATCGCCTTCGCGTCGACCCGGGACGGCAACACCGAGATCTACGTGATGAGCGCGGACGGCTCGGACGTCGTCCGGCTCACGGACGATCCCGCCATCGACCGCTTCCCGGCCTGGTCCCCGGACGGCAGCAGGATCGCCTTCGCGTCGAACCGCGACGGCAACTCCGAGATCTACGTGATGAACGCCGACGGCTCGAGCCCGGTCCGACTCACCGACCAGCCGGAGGAGGACTCCGAGCCCGCCTGGCTCAGCGACGGCTCGAGGATCGTCTTCTTCTCGACCCGGTCCGGCAACGGGGACGTGTGGGTGATGAACGCCGACGGCTCGAGCCCGGTGAACCTCACCGACGATCCGGCCTTCGACTCCGCGCCGGGGACCCTCATGACGGGCTCGCTCGCCCCGCTGGACGAGAAGATCTCCTTCGTGAGCGACCGAGCCGGCGGCAACCTCGACATCTACACGATGAACGTCGACGGATCGAGCCCCAGGCGGGTGACGACCGAGCCGGGCGACGACTTCGACTCGTCGTGGACGAGCGACGGCGCGAGGCTGATCTTCGACACGAACCGCGAAGGGAACTGGGACATCTACGCGATCGACGCCGCGGGGACGAACACGGTTCGTCTCACCGCGCACGGGGCGGACGACGAGTCCCCGGCGTGGAGGCCTCGCTGAGGCAGAGCGGAGCCGCGTAGCTGAGCCCGGCCCCGGAGCGGAGCGGGGCCTTCAGGCCGAGCCCGGCCTCGTAGCCGAGCCCGGCAACTCGTAGCCGAGCCCGGCCCCGTAGCGGAACGGGGCTCGTCGGCTCCGCGGCGGGACCCTTGCCCGCGGGCGTGAGCGTCCGGATTCTGGGTAGGCGCGTCGCCGTGTCAGGCGGGGGCGCGCCCACGTGCCGCGTCCGGTCCCTCTCAGCCTGCCAGGAGCCCTCATGATCCGCCTGCTGCCGAGCGTCGCCCTCGCCCTCGCCCTCTTCCTGCCGAGCCCCGCATCGGCGACCTGGTCCATCATCGCGGTCGACACCCGGAGCGGGCTCGTGGTGATCGCCTCCGCCACGTGCGTCACGGCCGAGGGGCTGCGCACCCGCGGCGGGCTCAAGAGCATCCAGGCGGTGATCGTCCCCGGGGTCGGCGTCGCCGCGGCGCAGGCCGGCGTGGACCGCACCCGCGCGAACCAGACGCTGATCTACGAGCAGATGAGGGCGGGTGCCGACCCGGACGAGATCCTGCGCATGCTGTCCGCCGACGAAAGGTTCCAGAGCCGGCAGTTCGGCATCGTCGACCTCCGGGGCCGCATGGCGGGGTTCTCGGGCGCGAGCAACGGCTACGCCTCGCTCGCGGTGCAGAGCGAGGTGCGCGGCGAGGGCATCTACTTCGCGGTCCAGGGCAACATCCTGGAGTCGGACGCCGTCGTGCTCGACGCGGTCGAGGCCTTCCTCGCGGACGAGGGAACCGTCGTCGACCGCGTGATGGCCGCCATGGAAGCCGCGGACCGGGCGGGCGGAGACAACCGCTGCTCGTGCCGCACCGACCCGGTCCCCGAGACCGAGGCCGGGTGCCGTCACCGAACGGCCCACGTCGCCTACATCGCCGCCGCCAAGCCCGAAGATCCCGTCGGGACCGGGCACTCCGACGGCTCCTACTCGCTCTTCCTGGACGTGGACGACGAGAACACCGCGGCCACCGAGAGCGCCAACCCGGTCGAGACGCTGAGGATGCGCTACGACGCCTGGAGGGCCGCCGGCGGGCTGGAGGGGCTGGGCCTGGCCGGATGAGGGCGCCGCGGGGCGAGCCTACGGCTCCGCGATCAGGATCACGTCGAAGCTGAGCGTCTGCGCGGTCTCGTTCTCGACCGGGTTCCCCAGCGCGTAGACGAAGCCCAAGTCCGTGCGGAGCAGGATGACGCGACCGGAATCGAAGGCCTCGCCCACGAGCTCGGTCGTGAAGCTCGCCGTGTCGAAGTTCGTCTCCGTCAGGTCCGCCAGGGCGACGCCCGTGACGTGCGCGATCTGGACGGCCGTGGTCAGGTTCTGGCGGATCACCGAGCCCGGATCGCTCTGCGAGTCGTAGAAGACGTACAGGTCCCACTGCTCCTCCGTGGGACATAGGCCGAAGGGGCACTCCGTGATCTCCCCGTTGTCCAGGTTCGGTCGGGCCCGATTGAACCGGATCGTATACGCGGTCGCATCCCCAAACGAGCAGACCACCGCCAGGGAGACGCTCGCCGTCTCCTCGGAGACGACGGTGACGGACGCGCCGTCGACGGCGCAGTTGTCGTCCACCTCGCCCAGGGCGATCTCGTAGGTGCCCGGCTGGAGGTCGGAGAGCGTCACCGCCGCGTCGGCCCCGATCCTTCCCCGGCCCTCTCCGTTCAGGAGCAGCTCGTATCCGTCGTCCTTCAGGAAGCCCGAGGTCTCGGTCGCCACCGCGATCGAGCCGGGCATCGGCGGGACGAAGGTGTCCGCGGGTTCGGCGCAAGCGAGTGCTCCGAGGAGCACCAGGGCCAGCGGAGCGTGGCGCGCGCGGCGCAGGGTGGAGTCACTGACGAAGTTCTGCGGAACGGCGTTCATGGGCATTCCGGCTGGATCCGTGGGATGCGGACTCGGGCTCTACGCTCCCCCCGGAGCGTCGTCCGAACCCCGCCCGAGCGTACAACGAGCGTGCCACGCCGCGGAGCCCTGATTCGGCCCGCTTCGGGCCGGTGTGCGGGGGTCTTGTGGAGCAAACCTTACCGGGTGCGGAAACGGACCGCCGACGGCCTCGGGGCCGGTCGGAGGTCGCCGGAGTGTTGCATCGACGCCACACTCCTGAAGGACCGGGAGGACATCCCGAGACCGGCGAATGCCGAAAAAGGCCCGAGAATCCTGGGATTCGGCGGGGATTCGGCCTCTGGCCCCGAACTTCCAGCCGTCCCCGTCCACAAGGGTGATCGACTCCCCCAGCGATCCCTCGTCAAAAGCCCCCCCATGGGTTCCATGCCACCACCTGAACGCGACGAGCGCGCGACGCCCGCTGCCCCCGGCTCCTGGCGTCTCCGCTTCCGGCGGCCCACCCTGTCCGGCGTCGTGTCCGCCGGCTTCACCGTGGTCATGCTGGCGGTGGCGAGCGTGCTCCTCGTGATCCCCGCGGTGTTCCGCGTCCTTCCGATGCCACCGGAGGCCGACGCCCTCACCCTGTGCCTTCCCGGCATCGGCCCGCTGCATCGGTTCGCCGACGACCTGAGCGGCATGCAGGAGGAGTTGACCTACGTCCACGAAAGTGTGCACGCGCGGCAGTGCCGGAGCTTCGGCGCGACCTGGTTCGCGCGCATGGCGGCGACGCCGCAGGGCCGCCTGCAGATGGAGGTGCAGGCGCTGTGCGCGGAGGCCGACGTGCTCCGGCAGCGGGGTGCGGACCCGGTGCGGCTGGTCGACGATACCGTGGAGACGCTCGCGCTCGGCTACTTCCTCGGCGGCAAGGTGCCGAGGACCGAGATCGCCGAGGCGGTGGATGTGACCTGCGGCCAGCGCTTGACCGAGTAGTCCGGGGCCCTTGCCGCCTGGCCCGACACGCGGCACAGTGCCTGTCATGTGGCGAGCCGCATTGACCATGGCCTCGGGGATCTGCCTCGCCGCGCCCGCGTCCGGCCAGACCGTACGCGGCCTGCTCCTCGAGGCCTCGACAGAGCGGCCCATCGAGCTGGGAACGGTCGCGCTGGTCACGGAGGGGGGCGACACCGTGGCGGCGGCGCTCTCCGACGAGAGCGGCCTCTACTCGCTGACTGCTCCCGAGGCCGGTACGTACACGGTCCTGGCGAGCGCGCTCGGCTACGTGAGCCGCGGGCGGGGCCCGATCCCGCTCGAGGACGACCAGGTGCGCATCGTTCAGGTCGCGCTCACGCCGGCCCCGGTCCCGATCGAAGGGGTCTCCGTCGAGACCACCCCCATCGTGATCACCGACGACGCGCTGCTGGCGAACGGGTTCTACGAGCGGATGATGCAGACGCGCGGGCAGTTCCTGACGCCCGAAGCCGTCACGAACAGCCCGGCGCGCTACACGCCCCAGCTCCTGCGCGGTCTCGACCACGTGCATCCCCAGTACGGCGCCTCCGGCTGGCGGACGTGGGTCAGGGTCTGGTCGCCGTTCGGGCAGGGCACCTGCGTCCCACGCGTCTACGTCGACGGCTCGTGGGTCAACGAGACGGGGCGGGAGCGATACGCCGAGGGCCTGGGCCTCGAGGACGTGGTCCCGCGCGACGAGGTCAAGGCCGTCGAGCTGTACTGGGGCCACCAGGCACCGCTCGGCTACCGGGCGCGCGACTCCTACGACGACGCCTCGGCCGACTGCGGCGTCGTGCTGATCTGGACGAAGTGACGCGGCACACGGCGGTGAGCACGGGGCGGCTCGCACAGGCGCCCGTGAGTCGACCGGGAAGCGTCCGGTGACCCACCACACCACCGCGAGCGTCACGGTCATCGGAGGCGGCATCGTCGGCCTGGCGACCGCGCATGCCCTGCTCGAGCGGGGCGTGGACGGAGTGCGCGTGGTCGAGAAGGAGCACTCGGTCGCGCAGCACCAGAGCACGCACAACAGCGGCGTGCTGCATGCCGGCCTCCCCTACCGGCCGGGCTCGGAGAAGGCCCGCCTCGCCCGCGTCGGCATCCGTCGCATGACCGAGTTCTGCCGGCATCACGGCGTCGCGCACGAGATCTGCGGCAAGCTCGTGGTCGCCTCCACCGAGCAGGAGCTGCCGCGCCTCCAGGCGATGCTCGAGCGGGGCCGGGCGAACGGTCTCGAGGGGCTGCGCGCCCTCACGCCGGCGGAGGCGGTGGAGATCGAGCCGCACGTCCGCTGCGCCGGGGCGATCACGGTGCCGGAGGAGGGCATCGCGGACTACGGGGGCGTGTGCCGCGCGCTGGAGCGCGAGACGATCGCGGGCGGGGGAGAGATCGTGTGCGGCGCCGAGGTCCGGGGGCTTCGGCGGGAGGGGTCGGGGTGGCGCATCGCCACGACCGCCGGCGACCTGCCGAGTCGGGTGATCGTGAACTGCGCCGGCCTCCACTCGGACCGCATCGCCCGGATGGGGGGCGGCCCCGCGCCGGCCCGGATCGTGCCCTTCCGGGGTGAGTATCACCGGCTGCGGGCCGACCGGGAGCATCTCGTGCGCCACCTGGTCTATCCGCTCCCCGAGCCCGGCTTTCCGTTCCTCGGGGTCCACTTCACGCGCCGGATCGGCGGCGGCGTCGATGCGGGTCCGAACGCGGTGCTCGCCTTCGCGCGCGAGGGCTACGATCGCACCACGGTGAACCTCCGAGACCTGGCGGAGGCGAGCACCTTCCCGGGCCTCTGGCGCTTCGCCCTGCGGCACCCCCGGATGGTGGGACGCGAGCTGGGCCAGTCCTTCGACCGGCGACGCTTCGTGGGGGCGCTACGCCGGCTCGGGCCC
>JBFFWJ010000225.1:0-6029 GCA_041570315.1 Longimicrobiales bacterium
AACGGCCTGGACTTGCCACTCTGACACGAATCCTGGGGCTCGGGATGGGCACCGCCATGCCGGTACGAGAACCATCTGGCCTTCGACGCCGGGAGGGCCGAGATTGGAATCGTGCTCGTGACCGGAACGGGAGGACCGTGTGCGCTCGATGGGTCGTGCCTTCCTCGTGCTGGGGACCGCTCTGGTGGTCGCCAACGGCGCGCACGCCCAGGGTGCGCACGAGGCGAGACGGGCGTACTTCGAGGCTGTGGCCGGCCACTTCGGGCTACCGCCCAACGAGGTGACGATCCTCGCCGACTGGGAGATCGCGCCCGACGAGATCCCCGCGGTCCTCTTCGTCGCGGGCCAGGCGGGCGTATCGCCGGAGGCGCTCGTCGCCCTTCGTCGGGCCGGCATGAGTTGGGGTGAGCTCGTCGTCCGCTACCGGATCAGCGCCTCGGCGCTGCACGTGCCGGTACGCGATCAGGCGCCCGCGGGCGCCCTGCAGGACGCCTACGACCGGTACCGGTCCACGCCCGTGGGTGAGTGGTCGGGCATCCGCCTGCGGCACGAGGAGGTCGTCGCGCTGGTCAACGTCCGCGTCATTGCCGAGACGCTCGGAATGTCCGCCGAGGAGGTCATCGGCCGCACGGGCTCGGTGGGCTCGTACGTGGAGCTGTTCGCGCAGTTGAGTCGCTGAAGAGCCGGATGGCCCGAGCCGACTTCGTGCCGCTGACCGGCTTCGAGGAGCTTGCGGAAGCCGAGATGCGCGGGGCCGCTCAGGCTTTTTTCGAGAAGATGCGCCGGCGGCGGAGCGTCCGCGACTTCTCGGATCGTCCCGTGCCCCGCGACGTGATCGAGCGCTGCATCCTGGCGGCGGGAACGGCGCCGAGTGGTGCGAACCGCCAGCCCTGGCGCTTCGTGGCCGTGGGCGACCCGGAGATCAAGGCGCGAATCCGGACGGAGGCGGAGATCGAGGAGCGCGCGTTCTACGCGGAGCGCGCGCCTGCCGAGTGGCTCGAGGCCCTCGAGCACCTCGGCACGGACGAGCACAAGCCGTTCCTGGAGCGCGCCCCCTGGCTGATCGTCATCTTCGCCGAGAGCTACGAGCTGCGGGAGGACGGCGTGAAGGCGAAGAACTATTACGTTTCGGAGTCCGTCGGGATCGCCACGGGGATGCTCATCGCAGCGCTGCACCATGCGGGGCTGGCGACGCTGACCCATACGCCCTCTCCCATGAAGTTCCTGAACGGCCTTCTCGACAGGCCGGACAACGAGCGCCCCTTCCTCATCCTGGTCGTCGGCTACCCGGAGGAGGGAGCCACCGTCCCGGCCATCACGAAGAAGCCGCTCGACGAGATCTCCGTCTTCCTGGAATAGCCGAGGCTCCGTGGGCCAGGACGTGGAACGCAACGCGAGTGAGCCGGATGCCGCGCGCGCCTTCACGAAGGCGCTGCTGCGGGACCTTCGCGCGCTCCAGAAGATGCTCGAATCCGGGTGCTTCGAGACCGGGATCCGACGGATCGGAGCCGAGCAGGAGATGTTCCTGGTCAACGAGGCGTTCCGGCCCGCGTCGACCGCGCTCGAAGTCCTGGCGAGGCTGGAGGGCCCGTACACGCCTGAGCTCGCCCTGTACAACCTCGAGGCGAACGCCGAGCCGCATGTGCTCGAGGGCAGCTGCTTCTCGGACCTGAACGCGCGCGTCGACGCTCTCGTGGCCGACGCCCGCGCCGCGGCCGGCAGCGTGGGATCGGAGGTCCTTCTCACCGGCATCCTGCCGACGCTCTCCAAGTCCGACGTCACCCTCGCCAACATCACCCCGAGACCGCGGTACTACGCGCTCAACGATGCCCTGGACCGCATGAGGGGCGGGCGGCCCTACAAGCTCCGCATCCAGGGCACCGACGAGCTCCACACCGAGCACGACTCGGTGATGCTCGAATCGTGCAATACGAGCTTCCAGGTCCACCTGCAGGTGGATCCGCACGAGTTCGCCCAGGTCTACAACGTCGCCCAGGTGGTGACCGCGCCGGCCATGGCCGCCGCCGTCAACTCACCGCTGCTCTTCGGCAAGCGACTCTGGGACGAGACCCGGATCGCGCTCTTCCAGCAGTCCGTCGACACCCGCTCGGGCTCGCTGCACGTGCGCGAGCTCGCCCCTCGCGTTCGGTTCGGCGAGCACTGGGTCGACTCGTCCGTGGTCGAGCTCTTCCAGGAGGACATCGCCCGCTTCCAGGTCCTGCTCACGACCGAGATCGAGGAGGATCCGCTCAGGGTCCTCGCGGAGGGGGGGACCCCGAAGCTCACGGCGCTCCAGCTCCACAACGGGACCGTGTATCGCTGGAATCGGCCGTGCTACGGGATCGGGGGCGGGAAGCCCCACCTTCGCATCGAGTGCCGCGTGCTCCCGGCCGGACCGACCGTGGTCGACGAGATCGCGAATGCGGCTTTCTGGATCGGGATGGTCCTCGGCGGGCTCGAGGAGTACGGGGACGTTCGAGACCGCATCGACTTCGGAGAAGCCAAGGCGAACTTTCTCGCCGCGGCGCGCAACGGCCTCAAGGCGGGCTTCCGTTGGCTCGACGGGACGATGACGAGCGCGCCCCGGCTGATCCTGGATCATGGCCTGCCGCTGGCGCGCTCCGGCCTTGCAGGGGCCGGCGTGAGCCCGGTCGACATCGACCGGTACCTGGGAATCATCCACGACCGGGTGGAGAGCGGGACGACCGGATCCCGCTGGATTCAGCGCTCGCTCCTGCGCATGCGCGACCAGGGGACGCGCTCCGAGCGGATGGCCGCCATCGCGGCGGGCTCGATCGCTCGCCAGAAGCGCGGCGAGCCGTGTCACACGTGGGACGACGTGGAGATCAGAGAGGGAGGAGGCTGGCGTCTGAACTACCTGACCGTCGAGCAGGTCATGACGACCTCGCTCTACACCGTGCACGAAGACGAGCTCGTGGACATGGTGGCGTTCCTGATGGACCGGAAGCAGATCCGGCACGTGCTCGTCGAGGACGATGACCACGCGCTCGTGGGTCTGGTCTCCTATCGCTCGGTCCTGCGGTTGATGGCCGAGGGCTTCGACGCCTCGGTCGAGGAGACGCCCGCCGTCAAGTCGATCATGGAGCGGGATCCCGTGTCGATCTCACCGGGGACCTCGACGCAGGAGGCGATCGAGCTCATGCGCCACCACCGGGTATCGTGCCTGCCGGTCGTCTCCGGGGGCAAGCTGGTGGGAATCGTGAGCGAGCGGGACTTCCTGCCCATCGCCTACGACCTGCTCGAGCAGCGGCTGTCCGAGTCGTGACCCGCTCGACCGACTGGAAGGGCGGCGCGCTCGTGCAGGAGCGCGCGCTGGGTCGGGTGCAGGGAGCTCTCCCCGGTCCGACGCTGATCTGCGTGGCGGGCCTGCACGGAAACGAGCCGGCCGGGGTCCACGGCGTGCGTCGCGTGATCCCCCGACTCGCTGCCCGAGCACCCGAGATGCGCGGAGCCTTCGTGGCGCTCGCCGGCAACCTCGCGGCGCTCTCGGAGGGGCGGCGCTTCGTCGATCGTGACCTGAACCGCGCGTGGACGGACGAGCGCATCCTCCAGCTGCGGGAGGCCGGGTCGGTGGGTGAGCTCGCCGAGGACCTGGAGCAGCTGGCCCTCCTGCGCGCGATCGAGGAGGTGGTCCGGGCGCGGTCGGGGACCGTCTACGTGCTCGACCTCCACACGACGTCCGGTCCCGGAGGGATCTTCTCGGCCTTCACCGACGCGCTGCCGCAGCGGGCCTTCGCCGCCCACTTCCCGGTGCCGATGATCTTCGGGCTCGAGGAGCAGGTCGAGGGCACGCTCCTCAACCTGCTGAGCGAGCAGGGATTCGTCTCGATCACGGTGGAGACCGGCCAACACGACGAGCCCGCGGCGGTCGATCGCGCGGAGGCCGCGGTGTGGATCGCGGTGGAGGCGTCCGGCCTCCTGCCCGGCCGGCTCGTGCCCGAGGCGACGGACGCGCGCAAGCGGCTCCGGCGCGATGCCGGGCACCTGCCGCGCGCGCTCGAGATGCGCTACCGGCACCCGTTGGAGGACGGGGACGGCTTCGCCATGGATCCGGGCTACTCCAACTTCCAGCCCGTCGGAAGGGGCCAGGTGATCGCGCGGGACGCCCGGGGCGACATCCGCGTCGAGGAGGGCGCGCTCCTTCTCATGCCGCTGTACCAGGAGCAGGGCGAGGACGGCTTCTTCCTGGTCCGTGAGTTCCTCCCCTTCTGGATGCACGTGTCGTACGTGCTCAGGCGCATCGGGATCTCGCGCTTCGCCCATCTCCTTCCCGGCGTGCGCCGCCTCGACGGCGACGAGGACGAGGTCGTGGTCGACAAGCGCGTCGCGCGCTTCTTCGCCAAGCAGCTCTTCCACCTGCTCGGCTTCCGCCAGCTCGAGGACGCGGGGTCCCGGCTCGTCATGCGGCGGCGTCGCTTCGACGAGGCCCGATACCTCGAGTCGATGCCCCATCCGGCTCCGCTCCGGCCCGCACCGTCCGAGGAGCCTTCGGACGGCGGCGCCTGACGGGACACCGTGTGCGGCCGGTACACGCTCGCCGCCGACCCGGACGAGCTCGTCGAGGCCTTCCGGGTGCCCGAGCTCTCGTTTCCGTACGTCCGGCGCTACAACGTCGCCCCGGGCCAGGAGGCGCCGGTCGTCGCCGAGGACCGCCGGGGCCGGCGGATGGGCCTCCTGACGTGGGGGCTGGTGCCGAGCTGGAGGGACGAGCCCGGATCGGGCCTCATCAACGCGCGCGCCGAATCGGTGGCGGCTAAGGCGTCCTTTCGGGAAGCCTTCGCCCGCCGCCGCTGCCTCGTGCCCGCCGACGGGTTCTACGAGTGGGCGAGGTCGGGGGGCGGCAAGATCCCGCACTGGCTCCACCCTGCCCGAGGCGGGCTCTTGTCGTTCGCGGGCGTGTGGGAGCGATGGGAGCGGGTGGGGCACGAGCCACGCCACACCTTCGCCATCCTCACGACCGACGCCAACGACGACGTCAAAGCGATCCACGAGCGCATGCCCGTGGTCATCGCCGCCGAGGACCGGGACCTCTGGCTCGACCGCGCGAGCGATCGACAGGCTCTGCTCGGGCTCCTCCGCCCGCCTCCCGGGGGGACCCTCGTGGCTCGCCGCGTCTCCACCCGGGTGAACCGTCCCGAGGAAGACGATCCGGAGCTTCTCGAGCCGGTGCAGTCTTAGCCTTCCTCGTTGACGCCCCCCGGCGCGGGGGTCCGCCGACCGCCGAAGGCCGCGTGACCCGCCCCCGGCCCTGGACCCTCGCTCGTCGTCACGTGGGACGATGCTATTGTTACAGGCCACTAGGTCGGTGTTTCCGGTGTTCGGTGCACACCGAGCGTGGGGAGGCGCGGCGACGCCGAGGCGGGACGGCGCAGGAACGGCACCGCTGCTTCCTGCCCTCGGTGCCCGAGTGGACGCACGGGGAGGAGGTGCACGCAATGGGCGGGTTCGGCGAGGTGTCCGGGGACGTCCGGTGGGCCGTCAGGGGGCTGGGCAAGCGCCCTACCCTCACGCTGGTCGCGGTGCTCACGCTCGCCCTGGGGATCGGCTCCAACTCCGCCATCTTCACCTTGGTCTCGGCGCACTTCTTCGAGCCGTTGCCGTACGAGCGCCCCGAGGATCTCGTGCTCCTCTGGGAGACGGGCCGGAACGACCCGGAGGTCAGCACCGTCTCGCCGGGAAACTACTTCAGCTGGCGGGAGGCGGCCGAGTCGTTCTCCGGCATCGCGGCCTACAACGTCGACTTCGCGACGCTCTCCGGTGAAGGTGCCGCCGAGGGGGTGAACGCGAGCCTGGTGTCCCCCCACTTCTTCGAGCTGCTCGGCGTCGTGCCCCTGCTCGGGACCGGGTTCGACGAGTTCGCGGCGCGCGAGGGAGGCGGGTCGCAGGTGGTGCTCAGCCACGGGCTCTGGCTTCGCCGGTACGGCGGCGACCCGACGCTGGTCGGGCGAGACGTGCGCATCGACGGGCGCCCCCACACGGTCGTCGGCGTGATGCCGAGGAGCTTCCGC
>JBFFWJ010000226.1:0-6008 GCA_041570315.1 Longimicrobiales bacterium
AGAGCTGGGCGCAGCTCTGCCTGAAGTACGACCTGGCGAATCCGGCGGTGACGGTCGTGATTCCGGGCACGGACGACCCCGGGCACATGCTCGACAACCTGGGCGCCGGTCGGGGCGAGCTTCCCGACGCGGACCTGCGCCTGCGGATCGAGCAACTCTTCGACGGGCTCCGCGGCTAGCGGCCGAAGCCTGCGACGTCCGCTTCGTGCTCGTCCCCCGCGGGCCCGCGGCCGGGACTCGGCGGGCAGGTGAGGAAGGCCCCTCGTCTCGCGCATGCGACGCCTCCGCGGGGTCGGGTCCCAGTGTTTCATCGGCCCCGTCGTGAAACGTCGGGATGTTTCAGTGAAACACCCGGCACGGCCGACGACCCTAGAGAATCCGCCTGGGTGCGAGGCCAATCGCGTGGCATGTCCTCTGCCGAGAGAGGGTCCGTGCTCTGCGGTCCCATTCCTCGACGGAGGTGCCAGATGACAAGGAGAGCGCTTCGAACACTCCCTGCGATCCTGCTTGCGGCCTTCGTGGCGCTCGTCGCCACGGGATGCGAGGCGAACGTCTTCGCCCCCGACTCCGGGCTGGACGTGCAGGCCCAGTTCGCCAAGGGTGGAAAGAAGAAGAGCGCCCCGCCGCCTTCGGAGCCACCGCCGCCGGAGCCCGAGCCCGACTACGCGTGGTACGTGGAGTCCGTCGACTACGACTACGATCCGCTCCACCGCTTCGGCATCGACGGGGATCAGGTCCTCCTGCGCACCGATCCCACCGTGACGAGTTGGGGCGAGGACTACTGGGGATACTGGGACGAGCCCTACACGATGGTGGACGGCGAGGTCATCTACACGATCGGGCTCACCCACACGACGTACACCTTCGACCCCGTATCGGGTGGGGGCTTCGACGTGTTCAGGAGGCTCATCGTGGCGCCGTACAGCAGCACCGGGGCGCCGGACACCACGTTCACGCACGTCGGCATCTTCGAGCCGGAGGGTTGACCGCGGAGTCGCCTTGGCGAGGGGCGGCCGTGCGTGGGTCGGCGTGCCTCGCCTGCCAGGAATGGCGGTCCGATGGCGGTCCGGAGCCGGCTGACCGGGTCGCTGGATCGCCGTCGGCTACCGACGACGCCCGTTCCCGGGGGCGGCTGACGCTTGCCGACCCCCGTCGCGGAACGGATGTTGGCGCCGATGAGCGACGACCCCAGCCCCCCGGCTCACCGGCTCGCCGCAGGCCGAGCGCCGCGGATGAGCGACCACGCGACCGGCCGAGTGAGCGTATCAGCGAGCGGGTGCGATCGCATCGAGCGCCGGCCCGGCGGGGGCGGCGAGGCGGCGGTTCGCCTCCCCGGGGACCCGAAGCGCGAGCGGAAGGCCGCGCCGCGGGTGTCGAAGCCGGAGCTGGCCCCCTAGCCCAGAAGCTCGATGACCGATCCCATCGCTCGACTCAACCTCGCGCTCGAGGGGCGCTACGAGATCCAGAAGGAGATCGGGGCCGGCGGCATGGCCACCGTCTACCTCGCGCACGACGTCAAGCACAACCGCCGGGTCGCCCTGAAGGTGCTCAAGCCCGAGCTGGCGGCCGTCGTCGGCGCCGAGCGGTTCCTGAGCGAGATCGAGACCACGGCGAATCTGCAGCATCCCCATATCCTGCCACTGCATGACTCGGGAGAGGCGGACGGCTTCCTCTACTATGTGATGCCGTTCGTGGACGGGGAAACGCTTCGTGATCGTCTACAGCGCGAGCGCCAGCTTCCGGCTCACGATGCGATCGGTATCGCCGCTGCGCTTGCCAGCGCGTTGGACCACGCTCACCGCAGGGGCGTCATCCACCGCGACATCAAGCCCGCGAACATACTGCTGCAAGACGGTCAGCCGGTGATCGCGGACTTCGGTATCGCGCTGGCGGTCGGCTCGGCCGGTGGAGCCCGCTTGACCGAGACGGGCCTCAGCGTGGGCACGCCGTTCTACATGAGCCCCGAGCAGGCCACGGGAGACCAGTACATCGGTCCTCAGAGCGACATCTACTCGCTGGCGTGCGTGCTCTACGAGATGCTCGTCGGCGAGCCGCCGTTCCCCGGTGCGACCGCCCAGGCGGTGCTCGGCCGGATCATCTCCGGCGAGTACGCCCCCGTGACGCGTCATCGCGCGTCGATCGCGTTGAACGTCGACTCCGCGGTCCGCAAGGGTCTGGAGAAGCTCGCGGCGGACCGCTTCGCGACGGCGGAGGAGTTTCGAAAGGCTCTCGAGGACCCCGGCTTCCGGCACGGCCAGGTCGGTGCGCAGCTCGAGCAGCAGACGGCCTGGAAGCGGGTCGCCATCGCGACGAGCGTCGCCGCGGTGGTGTTCGGCGCCATGGGCCTGTGGGGCCTGGCGCTCGGAGGCAGGGGTGAGGTGCCGGTGGCCCGCTTCGGCGTGATTCTGCCCGAAGGCCATGACCCGGCGCGTCTCTTCGGCGCCAACGTGGCGATCTCGCCCGACGGCTCCCGCATCGTGTACGTGGGACCGACGTCGGAAGTCGGTGTGTCCCAGCAGCTGTGGATACGGTCTCGAGATCAGCTCGAGCCGGTGCCCTTGAACGGGACGGACTTCGCGCAAAATCCGGTCTTCTCGCCCGATGGCTCGCAGGTCGCCTTCCAGACGGCGGCCCCGATCCAGATCAAGGTCGTGTCCTTGACCGGCGCGCCGCCGCTCACGGTCGCGACCGAGGACGTCAACTTCAACTCGCTCTCCTGGGGAGACGACGGGTTCCTGTACGTCGACCTGTCGCCAGCGCTGGGGGGCGGGATCGGCCGGCTCCCTGCCAGCGGCGGTGAGATCGAGCGCGTGACCGCGATCGACTCGACGACGGCCGAGTCGTTTCACGCTTGGCATCAGGTGCTCCCCGGTTCGAGGAAGTTGGTCGCGACCGTCGGGTATTCGCCGGCATCGAACTCCGACGCGTACCGCATCGCGCTCTTCGACGTGGATTCGGGCGACAGTCAGATCGTCGCGGCGGGCGTTCTCGCGCGGTATGTGCCGACCGGGCACCTCGTCTACGTGTCCTCGGACGGGCAGCTCCTCGCCTCCCGCTTCGATCCGGACAATGCGGAGCTCGGCCCGCCCGTGGTGCTCGCGGAGGGGCTCGCGATCGGGCAGTTCGGGTCGGCCGACCTGAGCGTCTCGAATGAAGGGACCCTCGTCTACATGGTCGGCTCGCTCACCTCGGCGCTCGGTCGGGCGGTCTGGGTCGACCGCGACGGGACGGTCACGCCTCCCGACCCCGACTGGGAGTTCGATCCCGGCTTGCCGGAAGCCGCGCTGGTCCTGTCGCCCGACGGAACGCGCCTCGCCGCCAAGATCAACACCGACGCGGGGGAGGACATCTGGGTGAAGGAGCTCCCCGACGGCCCCCTTTCGCGGCTCACGTTCGACGATGGCATCGATCGGCGACCCCGCTGGTCCGCGGACGGCACGCGCATCTTCTACACGTCGGACCGCGACGGTGAGACGGGGAACCACTACGACGTCTGGTCACAGCCATCGGACGGGACCGGAGTTCCCGAGAAGGTCCTCGACCTCGAGGCGTCGATCCTGGAGGCGCGCCTGACGCCGGACGAGTCGACCTTCGTGCTCCGCCTCGGGGGGCTGAGCGGGGCGGTGGGGGTTCGGGATCTGGTGGGGTTGCGCGTCGGCGAAGGGGAGACGTTCCCCGTCGCGGTGGAGCCGTACGACGAGAAGGGTGTCGATCTCTCGCCCAGCGGCCGGTGGATCGCCTACGAATCGACGGAGACCGGTCGCGACGAGGTGTACGTCCGGCCCTTCCCGGACGCCGAAGGCGGAAAGTGGCAGGTGTCGACCCAGGGAGGCATCAATCCAAAGTGGTCACCGGACGAAGACGAGCTCTTCTTCATCGACGGAAACGGCGATCTCGTCGCGGCGCAGGTCGATGCGCGGACCGCGTTCCGGGTGGGGCAGCGGCGTGCGCTCTTCTCGATGACCGAGCGCCTCCTCGACGGAGGGCCGAACTACGCGAGTTGGGACGTCGGGCCGGGCGGGGAGCGATTCATGATGCTCCAGAGCGGCAGGGGAGACGACGAATCCCGCGGTGAGCTCATCGTCGTCCAGAACTTCTTTCAGGTGCTCGAGGATCGCTTGCAGCGCTGACGCGCCGGGCCATCGAGAGGAGGATCGAGGCGGCCGTCTGTCGGCCGGACGCGCGGCTGGGTGCGTCAGAGCAGGAGCAACCGGGTGAGCATGGGGTCCTCCCGCCCGGGGGAAGGCGGCGGGTCTTGCCTCGGGAATGCCTTCGGAAGAGACAGGGAAGAGCACGCTCCCATACTTGCCGAGTTCAGCCGCGGCATCGCATACGAGAGCCGGGGCACGACCCGCTCGCCTCGACGGAGTGACATCCATGGATTCCATCCGCATCACCACTGCCATGGCGGTAGCCCTCCTGCTGGGCTGCTCATCGGAACCGACGGGCGTTCCGATGAACGGCCCGGCGTTTTCGATCAACGATCAGACCGTTCCGTTCAGGACCGAGCTGGTAGGCACCGCACAGGATCCCTCGGGCGTCGTGTGCCCGCCGGGGAGCTTCGCGGGCAAGTTCTCGCTGGCCGGCCACGGCATCCACCTCGGCGACGTCGCGGGAGAGGGATCCGGGTGCACGGCCTTCACGGGCCCGGCCACGTTCGTCTTCCTGGCCGCGGACAACACGATCGTCGCTGCCAACGGTGATGAGCTATGGCTGACGCTGGTGAGCGGTGGTGGCTCGGTGGTGGGGTTCGACCCGACGAGTGGCCCGAAGCTCGCGTGGACGGCGGTAAAGGACATCACCGGAGGAACGGGACGGTTCGCCGGGGCGACGGGCCAGGTCACGGAGATCGGCACGCAAGACGGCTTCTTTGCACCCTCCGTGGCGGTTCTCGAGGGGTGGATCTCCCGGGTCGGGGCCAACTGAGGCCGGTCGCCCTCGCGGCACGGTGCCGCAGGGGGCCCGAGGTGCCGGTTCCTCCGCCGGAGGGCGGTCCTCGCGAGAGTCCTCCCAGTCGGAGTCGGTGAGCGCTCCCGGGTTGTCGTGCTCGCCGCCCCGGCCGGCGACGCGGCCGTCCGCCGCGCGCGCCCGTCGGCGGGAGGGCTCTCGTCGTCTGGAGTGCGCCCCCAGGGCCGAGGTCCCGCCGGACTCACGCACGCGCGAGCGGACCCCCCGCAAGGGGGGGCGAGATGGACTCGCGAACACTTGTTCGCTCCAAGGCCGGCCAGCGCCCCGAGGGCGCCGAAGATCAGGACGGTCTGCGCGCCATCAGGGATCGCTGCCCGTCAAGCGCGGGCCGTGATGACGGCGCTGTCCGAGCTCTCGAAGCCGACGGGCGAGGCGAGCTCGCTGCTTGACCTCTCGAGCGGGCACCGGCTATGCTGCGAGCCCGTTTCGGGTGAGAGGAGGGCGAGATGTCCGATCAGGTGGTGATTCTACACGGCTGGAGCGACAAGTCGGATTCGTTCGAGAATCTGGCCCGATACCTGAAGGGAGCCGGCTTTCGGACCGTTCCCATCTTCCTCGGCGACTACGTCTCGCTCCGCAACGACGTGAAGATCGACGACGTGGCCAAGCGCATGGAGGAGGTGATTGCCGAGCGGATGGCCCTGCCCAAGAGTTCGCCGCGGCGCCTGGGACCGGCCTTCCACCTTATTGTCCATAGCACCGGAGGGTTGGTCGCGCGACGTTGGATCTCGCGGTACTACGCGGGGCGAGCGTGCCCCGTGCAAAACTTCGTGATGCTCGCGCCGGCCAACTTCGGCTCGAAGCTCGCTCACCGCGGGCGATCTATTGGCGGAAGGCTGCTGAAGGGCCTCAAGACCGGCCTGGAGACCGGAGACGAGATGCTGTACGCGCTCGAGCTGAGCTCCCCGTTCCAGTGGGAGCTGGCGCGGGACGATCTCTTCAGTCATTCCGGGGCGAACGGGCGTGCCGTCTTCTACTCGGGGGACAAGGTCCGGCCCTTCACCATCGTCGGCACGCACCCTTACCAGTCACTAGCCGCC